>JAKPBN010000427.1 GCA_029778945.1 Spirochaetota bacterium | reverse complement strand
GAGAGCCAGAGAAAGCCCTTGGAGTCCTGGACTATGCCCGAGACCGACATGTTTACCAGGCCATCCTTGACCGTGAGGGTCGTAAAGCCCGCCCGGTCTTCGGCCCTGGCGGCCTGGGCCCCAAGAAGGGCAGGGACGAGGAGAATAGCCAGCAAGGCTCCCAGGACCTTGGGTCCGGGCTTGGAGACATGGAGCAAGGGCAAGGAAGCCTCCCCAGAGATCAGCTCGCCTAAAGTATAGGTGGTCAAACGTCCCATTGAAATATAGCGGCCTAACATATTGGACATTTTTTATTCACGATGAAAATTGTATGTTTTCGAATAATATTCGATGATTCGGCAAAATGCCCAATGAAAACATATAGTATTTATAAAATATCCGAATATAATTCGGGAAAATTCGTTGCCTTGCGGATTTTACCTTGACCACCGCAATCTGGCTAGGATATATAAGCTCATGCTTGATGCTACAGACAGAAAAATGCTCCTTCTCCTCCAGGAAGACGGGAGACTTTCCAACGCCGACCTAGCGGCTGCGGTGGGTCTTTCTCCCTCCTCGGTCCACGAAAGGCTGCGCAAGCTAGAAAAGGCCGGGACTATCCAAGGCTATGCGGCCCGGATCGAGCCCGGGGCCCTGGGCAAGGGCCTCCTCGCCTTTATGCGCCTCTCCGCAGGCTGGACCGAGGGCGAGGATCCCGGGACGGTCTCCTCTGCCCTCGCCGAGCTCTGCGCCGCCGAGCCGGACATCCTGGAATGCCATCACCTGGCCGGGGAGGACTGCTATATCCTCAAGCTGCGGTCTCCGGGACCCCGGGAGCTCGAGGCCCTGATCTTTAGGATCCGGACTGCCTCGAGGGCCTCCCGCTCGGTCACGAGCATCGCCCTCTCGAGCATCAAGGAATCCACCCTCATCGCGCCGGCCCCCGGGGCTGAGGATAGGCCATGAGCGCCCTGACGGGCAGCCTGGCCGCCCTGGCCACCGCGGCGAGCTGGACCCTGACCTCCCTTGCCTTCGAGCGGGCGGGCAGGCGCATGGGCTCGATGTCCCTCAACCTGCTCCGCCTGGTCCTGGGCTGCCTCTTCCTGGGCCTCTATGGCCTGGCCACGGGCCGGGGCTTTTTTCCCCTCGGGGCGGGCGCCCATGCCTGGCTCTGGCTCGGGGCCTCGGGCCTCGTCCTGGGAGACCTGCTTCTCTTCCAGGCCTTTATCGACATAGGGGCCCGGATCTCCATGCTGGTCTATGCCACGGCCCCGGCCTTCGCGGCCCTCCTGGGCTTCCTGGTCCTGGGGGAAAGGCCCAGCCTGGCCGGCCTCGGGGGCATGGCGCTCACCATGGGCGGCATAGTACTAGTTGTAATGGATCGGGGCGGAAGGGGGGCTGAGGCCTCGAGGTCGAGGGCGGCCCTTCGGGCCCGGGGCCTCCTCCTGGCCCTCGGAGCCGCCCTGGGCCAGGCGGGGGGCCTGATCCTGTCCAAGCTGGGCGCGGGCTCGATGGACCCCTTCTCGGGCACCCAGATCAGGGTGAGCGTCGCCCTCGTGGGCTTTGCCCTCGTCCTCCTCGCGGCCCGGGGCTACAAGGCCCTGCCCGGGGCCCTGAGGGATGGCCGGGCCCTGGTGGCCCTGGGCATAGGCTCCTTCTTCGGGCCCTTCCTCGGGGTCTCCCTGAGCCTCCTCGCGGTGCAGAACGCCCCGGCGGGGATCGCCTCGGCGATCATGTCCATCAGTCCCGTCCTCATCATCCTGCCCTCGGCGGCGATGCTCAAGGAGAGGATCCGCCTCGTGGAGGTCCTAGGCGCCCTCCTGGCCGTGGCCGGGGTCTTTGTGCTTTTCCTGGCTTGATGGATATGCCCTACCG
>JAKPBN010000413.1 GCA_029778945.1 Spirochaetota bacterium | reverse complement strand
GGCACCTACTCGATGAAGCTCCTGGCCGAGGGCTATCTCCGGGGCCGGGTATCCTTTACCTCCCGGGAGGGAGAGGGCACGCTCTTCGAGCTCCGGATTCCCCAGGCTTAGGAGCCGGTCGGACCTTGGATCGCAATGAATCAAAACGCCTTCGCCCAGACAAAATCCAAAGTCCGACAGGCTCTTAATGCCCAGCAAGACTCCCCAGAAAGGCGAGGACGTCCTTCTCCACCTTGGGGCTTTCCGTCTCCATAAGCACATGGCCGGAGCCAGGATAGGCGATATAGGTCGAGGCGCCGATCCGGGAGGACAGGCGCCTGCCCTGGTTCCGGACTATCCGGTCCGCGGTGCCCCAAAGAATCAGGCAGGGGGAGCTGATCTTTCCAAGGGGGGGCTCGGTGGTCTCGCTGGCAGTCCTCGCCCAGGCTATCAGCTCGCGGTCCGCCCCGGGCCTTGTCAGGGGGGCCTGATAGGCCAGGATTTCCTCCGGGAGGGCCTTGCGGCCATAGGCCCGGCCCAGGGCCGAGGCGATTTTAGCCGGCTTGGCCAGGTAGGCCGAAAGGCGCTTTTCCAGGACAGAAATAAAGAGGGCCGATGACGCGAGGCCCGGGGAACCCACGGACCCCAGGGATGCCGGGGCCAGGAGGACAAGGGCCTGGGCCCCGGCCGGCCTCTGGCCCGCCATCCAGGAGGCGATCCGCCCGCCCAGGGAATGGCCCACGAGGATCCAGGGGCCCGCCCAGGGAGCGCCGGAGCAGTCCAGGGCATCGAGAAAAGCCCAGAGGAGGCTGGCCTTGGCCTCGGGCCTGCCTGGGCTAGGGCCCTCAGACCGGCCAAAGGGCGGCCAATCCACGGCCACAACCTCGTAGCCTTCCCGGGCCAGGGCCGGGGCAAGGGCCGACCAGCAGTAGACCGAGGCCGCAAAGCCATGGATCAGGAGAACCCGGGCCTTGGCCGGCCCCGCTTCCGGTCCCGCTGGGGGCAGGAGGCGGAGGTAATGGAGGCGGCTGCCCGAGACTTCGAGCCAGGAGGACTCGGCCCAGGCCTGTCCAGGGACCGCGGCCTGGGTGGCGCCGGGAAGGGCGGCGATTGAGCCGGCCGCGCAGGAGGCGAGGAGGAGGCCGAGGAGGCGAATCCCCCGAGGAGCGGGCCGCGGGTCTGGCATGGCCCTGAGTATAGCGCAGAGAAACGCGCCTTGCCTTGTGGCCGGGGCCAAGGCGGGTTAGTATTGTTCCGCGGCGTGCCCACCCGGGCGGCCGCGCCGGCCCCCGCGAGGGCGAGAGCCGGGTTCCTACGGAGGTTTACATGGCCAGCGCGGAAAAATACCTCGTCCTGCGACTTGTTGCCCTGGAGGGTCCGGGGGATCTGCGGGCCCGGCCGGGGGATAGGGTCATGGAATTCCACCTCTCCCGCAAGGCCAGGGTCGACCTGGGTCTCGAGCTCTCCCTCTTCCGCACCACGGGCAATGTGATCATCCCCGACTTTTCCGCCGCCCGGAGCCTTGCCCGGAGGATCAACGAGGTTGTGGACGCCACCCTCCTGCCCGAGCGGGCCGTGAGGGCCGGCAGGATCAACGCCATGGGCCTGATCGACGAGATCCTCCATGGGGTATCCCGCCTCTTCCGGGAAGGCCCGGCCCCGGAGGCCCTGGCCGTGGCCGACCTGGCCCTCACCACAAGCCTAGGCAAGGCCGAGGCCGATTCCCTCCTCCTCGATTTTGTGGAGACCTTTCCCCCCCTCGAGGTCTACCGGGGCAAGAAGACGGCCAAGGCCTGGCTCGCCGCCTCGGCCCAGGAGGGCAAGGAGACCGTCCCCAACCGCCACCTGGCGATCGAGGAGTTTATCCTCCTTGTCCTGGCCAATGAAAACCCCGCCTTTGGCCCCTACCGCTTCCTCTTTGACGACGGCTCTC
>JAKPBN010000400.1 GCA_029778945.1 Spirochaetota bacterium | reverse complement strand
TACCTCACCTCAGGGGACCCCGCCGTCCTGGCCCTCCACTGCATGGAGGACATCGATCCGGGCTTCGCGAAGTCCGTCAGGAAGGGCGATCTGATTGTCGGGGGGGCCAACTTTGGCTGCGGCTCGAGCCGGGAGCACGCCCCCCTGGCCATCAAGGCCGCCGGGGTGTCCTGCGTGATCGCCTCCTCCTTTGCCCGCATCTTCTACCGCAACGCGATCAACATAGGCCTGCCCATCATGGAATGCCCCGCCGCCGCCGCGGCCGCCGCCGCCGGAGCCGAGCTCCATGTGGACTTTGAGACCGGGGTGATCCAGGAGCTGGGCTCGGGGGCCAGCTGGACGGCCCTCCCCTTCCCGCCCTTTATCAAGGGCATCATCGAGGCCGGGGGCCTGATCGCCTACGCGAAGGCGAGCCTCGCCAGGAGGACGGCATGAGCTACACCGTCGCAACCATACCCGGGGACGGCATAGGCCCCGATGTTGTCCGGGAGGCCATCCAGGTCCTCGACGCGGCGGGCAAGGTCTTTGGCTTTAGCCTTGAGTACCGGGAGGCCCCGATGGGGGGCCGGGCGATAGACGCCTTTGGCTCCCCCCTCCCCGCGGCCAGCCTCGAGACCTGCAAAAATAGCGACGCGGTCCTTCTAGGGGCCGTGGGGGGGCCCAAATGGGACAAGCTGCCGGGAGCCCAGAGGCCCGAGGCAGGCCTGCTTGGCTTTAGGGCAGGGCTTGGGGCCTACGCCAACCTGCGGCCGGCCCGGCTCTTTCCGGGCCTCGAGGGGGCTTCCCCGCTCAAGGCCTCGGTGATCGGGACCGGCCTCGACCTCCTGGTGGTGAGGGAGCTCACCGGGGGGATCTACTTCGGGGACCGGGGCAGGTCCCCCGACGGGGAGTCGGCCTGGGACACGGAGCGTTATTCGAAACCGGAGATCACCCGCCTCTTGAGGGTGGCCTTTGACGCCGCCCGGGGCCGGAAGAAAAAACTTTGTGTGGTGGACAAGGCTAATGTCCTTGAGTCCTCCCGGCTCTGGAGGGAGACCGCCAAGGCCATGGCCTCAGAATGGCCCGAAGTGGAGCTCTCCTTCCTCTACGTCGACGCCGCCGCGATGGAGCTCGTACGGGCTCCCGGGCGCTTTGACGTGATAGCCACGAGCAACATGTTCGGGGACATCCTCTCCGACGAGGCCGCGATGATCACGGGCTCGATAGGCATGCTGGCCTCGGCCAGCGTGGGCGGCCGCCGCCCCGACGGCCGGCCCGGACCGGGGATCTTTGAGCCCATCCACGGCTCGGCCCCGGACATCGCGGGCCAGGACAAGGCCAACCCCCTGGCCACGATCCTCTCGGGCGCCATGCTCCTTAGCCACTCCCTAGGGGAGGCCAAGGCGGCGGCGGCCATCGAGGCCGCGGTAGGCCGGGTTATCGCGGCCGGCTACCGCTGCGCCGACATAGACTCCGGCGACCCCGCGGAAAAGATCGTAGGCACCCGGGAGATGGGCAGGCTTGTCACGGAAGCGATGCTGGAGGCCGGTAGATGAAAAGCGACGCCGTCAAGAAAGGAAATGCCCGGGCCCCCCATAGGGCCCTCTTCAAGGCCATGGGCCTGACCGACGCCGAACTCGAGCGGCCCCTCGTGGGGGTCGCCAGCGCGGAGAGCGAGCTCGTGCCCGGCCATGCCCACCTCGGGGGCCTCGCGGAGGCCGTCAAGGCCGGGATCCGCAGCGCCGGGGGAACCCCCTTCGAGTTTCCCTCCATCGGGGTCTGCGACGGGATAGCCATGGGCCATGAGGGCATGCGTTATTCCCTGGCCACAAGGGAGCTGATAGCCGACTCCATCGAGTGCATGGCCCTGGCCCATGCCCTGGACGGCCTTGTTCTCATTCCCAATTGCGACAAGATAGTGCCGGGCATGCTCATGGCCGCCGCCCGCCTCGACCTCCCCACGGTTCTCGTCTCTGGAGGGCCCATGCGGGCCGGGCGCTTTGGCGGCAAGGCCGTGAGCCTCTCCACGGTCTTTGAGGCCGTGGGCTCCGTCGCGGCCGGAAAGATGGCCGAGGAGGACCTCTGCCGCCTGGAGAACGCGGCCTGCCCCGGCTGTGGCTCCTGCTCGGGGATGTTCACCGCCAACTCCATGAACTGCGTCACCGAGGCCCTGGGTATCGCCCTCCCGGGCAATGGGACTGTGCCGGCCCTGGATGCCGCCCGGGTCCGCCTGGCCAAGGAGGCCGGGACAGCCATCATGGACCTCATAGCCACGGGGCAGGGGGCGAGGACCTTCCTCAACGAGGCAGCCTTCCGCAACGCCCTGGCTATCGACATGGCCCTGGGCTGCTCGACCAACACTGCCCTCCACCTCCCGGCCATAGCCCGGGAGGCGGGCCTTGACCTCCCCCTGGCCCTTTTCAACGAGGTGAGCGCCAAGGTGCCCAACCTCTGCGGCTTGGCCCCGGCGGGCCCCCACCACATGGAGGACCTCCATGCGGCTGGCGGGGTGAGCGCCGTCCTGGGAGAGCTGGCTTCCCTGGGCCTGATCAATGCCCAGGCCAGGAGCGTCTCGGGCCTCTCCCTGGGGGAGATAGCCGCAGAGGGCCGCAACCTCGATCCAAAGGTAATCTTTCCCGCCTCGGCCCCACGCTCCGCGACCGGAGGCCTTGCGGTGCTCAAGGGCACCCTGGCCCCCGAGGGCTCGGTGGTAAAGCGCTCCGCCGTGGCCCCGGACATGCTGGTCCACGAGGGCCCAGCCCGGGTCTTTGACTCCGAGGAGGAAGCCTACGCCGCCATAACCGCCGGCTCGATCCGGGCCGGAGACGTCCTCGTGATCCGCTGGGAAGGCCCCCGGGGCGGCCCGGGGATGAAGGAGATGCTCGCGCCCACCGCGGCCCTGGCCGGGATGGGCCTGGACGCCCAGGTGGCCCTCGTGACGGACGGGCGCTTTTCCGGGGCGACCCGGGGGGCCTGCGTGGGCCATGTGAGCCCCGAGGCCGCCCGGGGGGGACCCATCGGGCTCGTCAAGGAGGGGGACAGGATCAGGATAGACATGAAGGCCTGCAGCCTCGACCTCCTGGTCGGGGAGGCCGAACTGGCCGCCCGCAAGGCCGCCCTGGCGGTCCCTGAGCCCCGGGTCAAGTCCGGATATCTTGCCCGTTATGCGAAACTGGTCGGCTCGGCCGCCCAGGGCGCCGTCCTTGGAGGTGGTGAATGATCTATTCGGGCGCACGCATCGTGATAGAATGCCTTGTGGAGCAGGGTGTGGACACGGTCTTTGGCTACCCTGGCGGCTCGATCCTCAATGTCTACGACGAGCTCTACAACAACGCAGGCAGGATCCGCCACATCCTGACCGCCCACGAGCAGGGGGCGGCCCACGCGGCCGACGGCTATGCCCGGGCCACGGGCCGCCCGGGGGTGGTCCTGGCCACCTCGGGCCCCGGGGCCACCAACCTCGTGACCGGGATAGCCGCGGCCTACATGGACTCCTCCCCCCTCGTGGCCATCACCTGCAATGTCTCCTCCCACCTTCTCGGCCGGGACTCCTTCCAGGAGGTGAGCATAACCGGAGTCACCATGCCCATAACCAAGCACAACTACATCGTGAGGCGGGTCGAGGACCTGGCCTCGACGATGCGGGAGGCCTTTGCCATAGCCGTCTCAGGGAGGCCCGGCCCCGTCCTCGTGGACATACCCAAGGACATCACGGTCAAGACCGCCCACTGGGAGCCGGCCCCGGCCCTGGAAGCCGGCCCTAGGCGCTTCCCCTCCGAGGCCGAGCTCGCCGAGGCCGTCCGCCTCATCTGCGAGGCCGAGAGGCCCCTTATCCTCTCCGGGGGCGGGGTCGTGGGCACGGGCTCGGGCACGAGGGTCGCCGCCCTGGCCGATGCCCTCGACATACCGGTGGCCCTGACCCTCATGGGCCACGGGGGCTTCCCCTCCCGCCACCCCCGCTGCACGGGCATGGTCGGGATGCACGGGACCAGGGCCTCCAACCTGGCCGCCCACCGGGCCGACCTCATCCTGGCCGTGGGCGCCCGCTTTTCCGACCGGGTGATCTGCGACGCCGCCCGCTTTGCCCAGGATGCCCGGGTGATCCACCTAGACATCGACCCCGCGGAGATAGGCAAGAACGTCTATTGCGACGTGGGCCTCGTGGGCGAGCTGCCCGAGGTCCTCGACGCCCTCCTTGACCGCCTGCCCCGGGCCACGAGGGCGGCCTGGATGGCCGAGGTCGAGGCCTGGAAGGCCGGCACCCCCCGGCCTCCTCGAAGCCCCGGAAAGATAGCCCCGGACCAACTCATGGAGGAGGTGGCCAGGCGGGCCGGCGAGGAGGCCATCATCACGACCGAGGTGGGCCAGCACCAGATGTGGACCGCCCAGTACTATCCCTTCTCCAGGCCCAGGACCTTCATCTCCTCCGGCGGCCTCGGAGCCATGGGCTTTGGCACGGGGGCCGCTATCGGGGCCCAGGTCGGCAATCCCGGCCGCCGGGTCGTCCACATTGCGGGGGACGGCTCCTTCAGGATGAACTGCGCCGAGCTGGCCACGATCTCCCACTACCGCTTGCCAATTGTCATAATTGTGGCCAACAACGGCGTCCTGGGCATGGTCAGGCAATGGCAGAAGCTTTTCTACGAGGGCCGGTTTTCAGAGACCATGATGGACCGGGGACCGGATTTCGTGAAGCTCGCCGAGGCCTACGGCATTCCAGGCTTCAGCGCGCAGAGTCCCGAGGAGCTCGGTGCGGCCCTGGACGCGGCCTTTGCCGTAGGCGGCCCAGCCCTGATCGACTGCGGCATTGGCCGGGACGAGGAGGTCCTCCCCATCGTGCCCCCGGGAAAGCATATAGCCGACCAGGTTCTGGAGGCGGTTAGCCCATAGTGGCGGTTAGCCCCTAAGGAAGGCGGAGAGAAAAAGAAAGACAAGGCAACCACGGAGGCGCAGAGACACGGAGTGAATTGGAGCGATGGGCAGGAATGATTAATTGTACTCATCGAATAGAAAAGCCTATTTGGTCCGTGCCTAACGCTGCTCTAGGCTTCGCCCCGGGGTCGAATACTCGTATTGGATAGCCCAGCCCTTGCGTAGAGCCATACCCCGGGACATACTTGATGGTGGAATGTGCGTCACGAAGAAAGCAGGACCTGGGTTCCATCGATCCCATCCAGCCCGGGCAAGGCTCGCCGTCCTCCTCCTCCTTCCCTTCCTCGCGGGGGGGCCCTCCAGGGGGAGGCGCGCCTAGTCAGGGTGGCCCTCTTTCCCGCGGCCCCCCTCGTGGGGGAGGCCAACGGCAAGCCGATCGGCCTCTTCCCCGAGCTAATCTCGTATTTTGCCGGCAAGTTGGACTGGAAAGTCCAGTATGTCCGCGGAACCTGGAGCGAGAGCCTCGAGCGCCTGGATAGGGGCGAGATAGACCTCATGCCCGCCATCTCCTTTACCCCGGAGCGGGCCCGGAAATACCAGTTCAGCAAGAACGCGATCTATATTGACAGCGGAGTCCTTTTCTCGAATCCCCGCTTTGCCCTCCACACGATCCATGACCTCCAGGGCAAGCAGGTCGCGGCCCTCAGGGGCAGCATCTTCACAACCGCCTTTGAGGACTATGTCTCCTCCTTCGGGGTCCACTGCGAAATGGTCCTCACCGACGACAACGAGGCCGTGATGCGCGCCATCGCCGAGGGCTCGGTCGACGCGGGGGTCTGCATATACTCCCTGGGAAACGAGCTCGCGAAATCCTACCCAGTGGCCATAACCCCTATCAGCTTTGGCCCTATGGAGCTGGAATTCTCGGCCCTCCGGGGAAGGAACACCGACCTGATCGAGGGCATCGACCGCCTCATGGAGGGAATGGTCGGCAACCCCAACTCCTTCTATAGTCTTGCCTACCGGAAATGGGCGCTTCCGGCGGCCGCCACGGCCATCCCCCGCTGGCTCCTCTGGGGAATCGGAGGCCTTGTCCTATGTGGCCTCATCCTGCTCGCCCGGACAGTCCTCCTCAGGACCAGGGTCAGGCAGCGCACCGTCCACCTTGAGGCCGAGATAGCCGAGCACCGGAAGTCCCAGGAATGCCTCACCCAATCCCTCAGGGAAAAGGAGACCCTCCTCAAGGAGCTCCACCACCGCACCAAGAACACGATGCACGTTGTGCGCAGCATTGTATCCCTCCAGGCCCTGGACTATCCGGAAAACCAGGAGGTCCAGATCCTGGCAAAGGACACAGTTGAGCGGATCCAGGCGATAGCCCTCGTGCATGAGATGCTCTACAGCTCCGGGGACCTCTCGCGCATCTCGATCAAGGAATTCATCGAGAGGCTCGCGCGGCTCCTCTTCCGGGGCTATGGGAACGAGGACGGCAGGATCTCCCTCAGCCTGGACATCGCCGACATCCCGGTCCTCCTGGACACGGCCATGCCCCTGGGCATCGTGCTCAACGAGCTTTTGACCAACTCCATCAAGCACGCCTTTCCCGAGGGCAGGAGGGGCAGGATCTCCATCAGGCTCGAGGAAAAGGCGCCGGGCTTGATCAGCCTGGACCTGGATGACAACGGCATAGGCGCCCCCCTGGACATGGACCTCCACAAGCCCGGCAGCTTTGGCCTATCCCTGATCCATGGCCTTGTGGAGGGGCAACTGATGGGCAAGATCGCCATGGAAAGCAGGGATGGACTCCATTGGTCCCTGGAGATACCCACGGACCTCTATACGGCCCGGGTCTAGGCCTTGGCGGGGGCGGCCTTCCAAGGATTGCTTTTTAGCCTCCTCCGACTATAGTCATGGCGGAGGCTGGAGTGGACTTGATCGAAGCAGGCCAAGCCTGGGAAATCCTTATTGAGGCCGGCCCCCGGCGACTCCTCAGGATCCCGGCCGCCGAGGGCCGCCCCTCCCTCATCCTCAAGGTCCTGGCTCCCGGGACCGGGACGGCCCAGGCTAGGCAAAGGGCCAATAGGCAAAAGGCCCTCCTCGACAGCCTCGCCGGGAAGGACATGCCCCGGATCCTTGGGATCGAGGAAAGGGACCATGGCCTGGCCATAGCCTTTGCCGATCCCGGCGGCCTCCCCCTGGAAAGCCTCTCGCCCGGACTGGATTGGCCCCTCGTCCTCGACCTGGCCCAGGGCCTCGTGCGAAGGATTGACGCCCTCCACCGCCAGGGTGTCCTCTTGAGGAGTGTTGGCAGGGCCAGCTTCCTGGCATCCCCCGACGGCTCCTCGGTCAGCCTTCTCGACCTGGACGATGCCTCGCCCCTGGGAGGGGAAGCCTCCCGCTGGCTCGACCCAGAGCTCCTCCAGGAATCCCTGGCAAGCTTTTCCCCCGAGAGGACGGGCCGGATCAACCGCCCCCTCGACCACCGGAGCGACTACTACAGCCTGGGCACCGTCCTCTATTGCTTGATCTGCGGCCATCCACCCTTTGTCTCCTCCGACGCCCTAGGCATTATCCATGGCCACCTTGCCCTTAGGCCCCAGCCGCCCCGGGAGCTGCGGCCGGGCATGCCCCTGGCCCTTTCGGATATCGTGATGAAGCTCCTTGAGAAGTCCGCCGAGCATAGGTACCAAGGCGCAGAGGACCTGCTCTCGGACCTCGAGGCCTGTGCCCAAGGCCTTGGCCGGAAAGGCCGCCGCGAGGCCATTAGCCTGGGCCGGGCCGAGGGAGGAAAGAGCTTTAGCCTCCCCCAGGGCCTCTTTGGGCGGGATGCGGAAATTGCGGCCCTGGAGGCCTCCTGGGCCGAGGTCGAGGCAGGTAGAGGCGGCCTGGTCCTCGTCTCCGGTCCTGCCGGGGCCGGAAAGACCGCACTGATCCGGGAGCTGGAAAAGCCTGTCGCCGAGGCTCGGGGCTATTTCGCCGAAGGGGCCTTTGACGAATTCGGCGAGGCAAAGCCCTACTCGGCATGGATTGAGCTCCTTAAGGACCTCTCGGGCCTCCTATACATGGAAAACGAGCTTGTGGTGGCCGGGCTCAGGGAAGAGGTCCAGGCGGCGGGCGGCTCCGAGGCAAGGCTCCTCTCAAGCTTTGTGCCCGGCCTTTCCCCTATCCTGGGGGTAGGGCCAGAGCCCCCGGCCCTGGAGGATGGGGCGGCGAAAAACCGCATCCATGGGGCCTTCCAATCCTTTCTCAAGGCCCTCACCGGCAAGGGCGGGGGGCAAGGCCGGGAGGGCCAGGACCACTCCAGCCGAGGACCCCGACAGGCCAGGAGCCTAGTGCTCTTCCTCGATGACCTCCAGTGGATGGACCCCGAGTCCCAGGACCTCCTCCTCAGCCTCCTGGAGGCCGAGGACCTGGGGTCCTGCCTCTTTGTCTGTAGCCACCGCCCGGGTTGGGAGGGCCTTCCAGCCCTCACCGCCGCCGCGGCCCGGGGAGGCAGGAGCCATAGGATCCTCGCCCTGGCCCCCCTGGGGCGAAGGGACGTGGAAGCCTTTATCCAGGCCGCCCTAAGCCTCCCCCAGGGCGAGGCCCAGGGCCTGGCGGACATCCTGGAAAAGCGAACCGGGGGCAACGCCTTCTATATCCGCCGGGCCCTGGCCCACCTCGTGGAAAAGGGCGGCATCGCCTGGGACGGCAAGGCCAATAAGTGGACCTGGGACAGGCCAGGGCTGGAAAGCCTCCCTCCCGCCGCGGGCGTGATAGATCTCCTGGCCGGGAACATGCGGGACCTCGAGGCGCCCATCCTGGATGTCCTCAGGTATGGGGCCTGTCTCGCCGGCCAATTCGACCTGGATAGCTTGGGCATCATCTGCGGGAGAAGGCCCGAGGTCCTGGGCCTGGCCGCGGACAGGGCCGTGGACCTTGGCTATGTCGTAGCCAAGGGTCCCGACAGCTACGGCTTTGTCCATGACCGGGTCAGGCAGGCGGCCTATGCCCTCCTACCGGAAAACGATCGGCCCGGGATCCACCGGAAGATCGCCCGGGCCCTCCTCTCAGCCCGGCATGGCCATAGCGAGGCGGACCGGCTCTATGACATCTCTGGCCAGCTGGCGCGCTCTGGCCCGGCCCCGGACAGGGCCGCGGCCCTCGAGGCCGCGGGGATCCACCTGGCGGCCGGAAAGAGGGCCCTGGGCCAGGGAGCGTTCAGGGCGGCCCTGAGCTACCTGGACGCGGGCCTCGACGCCCTCGAGGACATTGTCGCAGGCCGGGACAAGGGCGAGGATGGCGGAGCCGCCCTGGCCCTGGCCCTCGAGGTGGCCGTGGCCGAGGCGACCTGCCTCTCGGGCAGCTACGAGCGCCTCGCGGTGGCAGCGGCCTGGGTCCACGGCCGCAAGCCCGGCATCCTCGAGGAGGCCCGGGTCTACGAGAGCGAGATCAAGGCCCTCACCGCCCAGGGCGAGCTCAGGGAAGCCCTTGCCCTGGGCCTGCGGGTCCTCTCCCTCCTAGGCCTCGACCTCCCCCTCGAGCCCACGATGGAGGAGGCCAGGGCGGCGATCGAGGCAAGCCGGGCAGAGCTGGCCAGGCTGGGCCTTGGGGCCCTGGCCGGCCTGGGGCCCTGCAAGGAAGAGCGGCAGAAGGCGATCATGGGCATCCTGGGCACGATAGGCGAACCCGCCTATGTGGCCGCCCCGGGCCTCCTTGTGGTCTGGGCCTCCACCATCGCCTTGCAGTCCATGCACCACGGCACGGCCCCGGTCTCTCCCTTTGCCTATGCCGCCTTTGGCCTTGTCCTCTGCGCCTCGGGCAGCTGGATCGAGGAGGGCTATGCCCTGGGCAGGCTGGCCGTCGAGCTCGCTGCCCGGCCCGAGGGCCGGCCGGTCCGCTGCAGGGTGCTCAACATCTTTGGCTGCATGATCTCCCCTACGGTCAGGCCCCTCGCGGAGAGCCTGGAGATCCTTGGAGAGGGCGGCAGAATGGCCAGGCTTACAGGGGACTACACTTCGGGGGCCTTTGCCCTGTTTAACCAGGGCATCTACGCCTTCTATTCCGGCGAGGCCCTGCCCCGCCTGGCCGAGCGCCTTAGGATTAACCGAGGCCTGGTCCGCGCCTTGGGCCAGCCCCTGGTGGCGGGCTGGGTCCAGGTCCAGGAGAGGATGGTGGCGCTGCTTGAGGGCCAGGACGCCGGGGACCTGGATACCCAGTCCTGGGAGGCGAAGGCCCTGGCGGCAAAGGACATGACGGGCCTGGCCTATTTCCACCTTTGGGAGCTCCTCCTCGCCCGCTTCCGGAACGACAGGGTGGCCATGGAGCTCGAGGCCGCCCGGACAAGGAGCTACCTGGCCGCGATCCAGGGCACCTTTGGGCGGCCGGTCTTTTCCCTCCACGAGGCCCTGGTCCTCCTCGACCAAGGCATCGAGGGGACAGACCCCAGGATTGTGGAGGACCTTGGGAGCCTCCAGGGCCTAGCTAGGCTTGCCCCGGGCAACTACGCCCACAAGCTAGCCCTCATCGAGGCCAGTCTCCTCCGGAGCCGGGGTGAGGGCAGCTTGGCGATCAAGGCCTGGGAGGAGGCGGCCCGGGAGGCAAGCGAGGGGGGCTTTCTGGCCGAGGCCGCCCTGGCCCTGGGACTCGAGGCCGACTACCTTGGCGGGGAAGGCCTGCCCGAGCTGGCAGCCTCGGCCCGGGAGAGGGCCCGGGCCCAGGCCAGGCTCTGGGGCCTGAGGCTGGGCCCCTTGGCCAGCGCCATCCAGGGGGACCAGGACCTAGACGCGGGAGACGCCGACCTGGACGCCCTGAGCCTCCTCAAGGCTTCCCAGTCCATCTCCCGGGAAATCGAGTATGGAAGCCTCGTGGCCTCCCTCATGGACCTGGCGGTGGAAAACGCCGGATCCTCCCGGGGCGTCCTCGTCCTCGAGAGGGAGGACGGGCCCTGGATCGAGGCTATAAGCGGCAACTCGGCCCCAGCCCGGCCGGCGGCATCCTCGGGCCTGGTCCCGGAGACAGTCCTGGCCGCCGCCCGCCGCCGCAAAGAAAGTTTCATTGTGGACGACGCCCTGGCGGACGCGGCTTTTGGCCTCGATCCCTTTGTCGCGAGCCACCGGATCCACTCGATCCTCTGCGTGCCCATCCTGGCCAGGGCCGAGGCCCTGGGCCTGATCTACCTGGAGAATGACCTGGCCCCGGGGAGCTTTACCCCCGCCCGGGCCCGGGTGATCGAGGCCCTGGCCTCCCAGGCGGCCATCTCCATCGAGAATGCCCGGGTGGTGGAGAGGCTCCGGGAGTCCGAGCGGCGACTTAAGGAAAGCGAGGAGAGGTACCGGACCCTCTTTGAGGAGGCCCCGGACGCCATCCTCGTCTATGACCATGGCCTGGACCGCTTTGTGGACGCCAACCCCAACGCGGAAATCCTCTTTGAGTGCGGCCGGGAAAGGCTCCTCACCCTGGGTCCAAGGGACTTCTATGCCCCGGACCAGCCCGACGGCATCGAAGTAGCCCGGAGCGTGGCCGTCAATGACGCCAGCGCCTTGGCCGGGGAAGAGGTCACCGTCGAGCGCCGCATCCTCCTGCCCAGGGAAGGGGGGCCGGCCAAGATCAAGGTCTGCGAGGTGAGGCTTTCCAGGATACCCCTCTCGGACAAGCCCCTTGTCCGGGCAAGCTACATCGATGTGACCCTGCGCAAGGAGGCCGAGGCCTCCCTCAAGACCGCCCTGGCGGACAAGGAGTCCCTTATCCGGGAGCTCTACCACCGCACCAAGAACAACATGCAGGTGATCAGCGCCCTCCTGGCCAACCACGCGGAAAGCTCGGACGGCAGGATGCCCTCGGAGGTCTTCCAGGACATGGAGGGGAGGATCTACTCCATGTCCCTGGTCCACGAGATGCTTTATTCCTCCCGGGACCTTTCCAGGATAGACTTTGCGGCCTATCTTGGGAGGCTCTGCGGCCTTGTCGTCTCGGGCTACCTCCCCCGGGAGGGCGGCAAGGATGGAGGCATCGAGCTAAAGGTGGAGGCCGAGCCCCTGCCCCTCCTCTTTGACCTGGCCGTGCCCTGCGGCCTCATCGCCAATGAGCTTGTGACCAATGCCCTCAAATACGCCTTTGGCCCCAAGGGAAGGGGGAGGATCCTCGTGGGCCTGGGGCTCTCCCCCGAGGGCCGCATTGAGCTCAAGGTCGAGGATGACGGCCGGGGCCTGCCGGAGGGCTTTGATCCGGAGAGGGATGGCCACACGGGCCTCCAGACCGTCTACGCCATAGGGGTTCACCAGCTCAAGGGCCAGGTGAGGATCCAGCCGCGGGAGGGAGGAGGCACGCGCTGCCTTGTAAGCTTCCCGAACGAAGGATATTCCCCCCGAGTATAGGATTCACCTTGTCCGGGAGCCCTTACCCCGATACACTGGAGATAGTGGAGGGGCGGCCTCCACAAATCCTGCGGGGAGGTAGCCAGTGCTTGAGCGGATCGTGCAGGGAGAGGGAGAAGCGGCGAGGGCCCTAAAGGCCTTTATCGTCGAGGACGAGGCTATCACGGCCATGTACCTCAAGCGCTACCTCTCCGAGCGCGGCTACGACGTGCTCAAGCCCGCCGCCACCGGGGAGGATGCCGCCCAGAGGATTCTTGCGGAGGGGCCCGACCTCGTGCTCATGGACATCCGCCTAGGCGGGTCCATGGACGGGGTGGACACGGCCAAGGCCATCCTGGGCCAGGGGGATGTGGACATAGTCTTTATGACGGGCTATGAGAGCGAGGACGTCCGGGCCCGCACCCTCGAGGTGAGGAACATAGGCTTCCTGTCCAAGCCCTTTACCCGCCTGAGCCTCGACGCGGTGATTCCCGATGCCGGTTGGGAGACCCAGGCCTAGGCCGGGCAGTTGGCGGGGAGCTCCCGCTTCCGTCCCTCGGCATCGAGGGCCACGTAGACGAGCTGGGCCTCGGTGACCCTCACCACCTTCGCGAAGCCTCCCACCCGCCTCTCCGCGAAGACCTCCACATCGACGGTGATGGAGGTCTTGCCGCAGCGGAGGACCCGGGCGTAGAAGGACACGAGATCCCCCACGGAGACCGGCTGCCTGAAGGCAAAGCTCGTCACCGCCACCGTGGTGACCCTGCTCCGGGCCCTTCGATGGGCGGCGACCCCTCCGGCTATGTCGACCTGGGACATGATCCAGCCCCCGAACACATCCCCATAGGCATTGGCGTCCGCAGGCATGGGCACAACCCTCAGGGCGGGATCCTCCTGGGGCAGGGAAAGCTCCACCTCGCTCATGCTTTTTAGTCCTCCTCTCCCCGCTTGCCTGGGGGCCGAAAGGCGCGCTAGAATCCGAATACTATGCTCGACCACAAATTTGTCAAGGAAAACCTCGAGGCGGTCAAGAAAAACATCGCCGCCCGCTTCATGAAGGCCGACGCCGACCTCGTCGCCTCCCTCTACGACCAGCGCAATGTCGCGCTCAAGGCCCTGGAGGAGGAGCGCAAGAAGCGCAACGACAACGCCGCCTCCATGAAGGCAAAGCTCGAGCCCGCCGCCCGGGACGCCCTCATTGCCGAGGGCAAGGCCCTCAAGGAGAGGATAGCCGAACTCGAGGTGACCTCGGCCGAGCTCGAGGCCCGCCTTGACGAGGAGGCCAGGAAGATCCCCAACATGGCCCACCCCTCGGCCCCCGTGGGCAAGGAGGACAAGGACAACCTCGAGGTCAAGCGCGTCGGGGAGCCCACCAGGTTCTCCTTCGAGCCCAAGGACCATGTCCAGCTCGGCCAGGACCTGGACATCATAGACTTCGACACCGCCACCCGGGTCTCGGGCACCAAGTTCTATTACCTCAAGAACGAGGGCGTGATCCTCGAGCTGGCCCTTGTGCGCTATGCCCTGGACATCCTCATGAAAAGGGGCTTTACCCTCTTCACGACCCCCGACGTGGCCAAGACCGAGATCCTCGAAGGCATCGGCTTCAATCCCCGGGGGGCCGAGTCCAATGTCTACACCATCGAGGGCGAGGGCAGCTGCCTCATCGGCACCGCGGAGATCACCCTGGGCGGCTACTACTCGGGCACGGTGATCGACCGGTCCAAGCTCCCCCTAAGACTCGCGGGCCTCTCCCACTGCTTCCGCCGGGAGGCGGGAGCCGCGGGCCAGTTCTCCAAGGGCCTCTACCGGGTCCACCAGTTCACCAAGGTCGAGATGTTCTCCTACTGCCTCCCCGAGGATTCGGACAGGATCCACGAGGAGCTGCGGGGCATCGAGGAGGAGATCTTCACAGGCCTGGGGATCCCCTTCCGGGTGGTGGACACCTGCACCGGCGACCTGGGGGCCCCGGCCTACCGCAAATGGGACCTCGAGGCCTGGATGCCCGGCCGCAACGGCGGGGAGTGGGGGGAGGTCACCTCGACCTCGAACTGCACCGACTACCAGGCCCGGCGCCTCAACGTCCGCTACAAGGACGAGGACGGCAAGAACAAGTTTGTCCACATGCTCAACGGTACGGCGATCGCCTGCAGCCGGGGCCTCATAGCGGTGATCGAGAATTTCCAGCAGGAGGACGGCAGCATAAAGATGCCCCCGGCCCTCGTCCCCTATACGGGCTTCACAGAGATCCGGAGGAAGTAAGCCTTAGCCCAGGCCGCTCTGGGCCCAGGCCCCATGGACCGCCGGGTCGAGGACAAAGTCCCAGGCCCCGGCGCGCTGGCGCCTCTTGCCGCCAAAGCCGGACTTGAAGAGGCTGAGGCCGGAGAGGGGGTGGTCCCTGGTCCCCAGGGGCGCGACCCCCAGGAGGTCCATGCGACCCAGCCCCGCCTCCTCGCAGTCGTGAAGGGCTCGGTAGAGGATGGCCGTGGGGCCGGCGGAGGCCCGGTGCTCCGGGGAGGACGCCGCGAAGAGATACCAGGCATCGGCCCCGTGGCGGGCTATGATGGCCGCGGCCGTGGCCTCCCCCATCAAGTCGGCGAGGTAGAGGTCGAGGTCGAGGCCCTCCTCCCTCGCGGCCCGGAAGAGCCCGCGGTAGCTGGACTCGGGGTGGAGGGCAAGGCCATGGCGGGCCGAGGTCTTCCTCTGGAGCCCGTGGAAGGCCGGAAGGCCGGCCTCCCCCACCCGCCTGACCACGGTCCCCCTCCGGTCCGCGAGCCTCACGGAGTAGCGGGTCCGATAGTCCAGGCCCGAATCGATGGCCTGGGGCCCTCCATCCAAGGCCACGACCATGGTGTCCAGGCAGGTGGCCTCGGAGTAGGCCTTGCGAAACCTGCGGTGCCGGGTCGGGGCGTTCATCCTCATCTCCTGGAGCCTCGTGTCCAGGGCCAGGCCCTGGGCGTCGGTCCAGGCCGGCAGGATGAGGTCCCAGCGGATAAAGGCGCAGTCCCCGGGCAGGTAGGACAGGAGCTCGAGGGAAAGGCCCTCGAGGGCCGCCCCGTAGTCCGGATCCTCGTCCTCGTCGGCGGCCACCGGATCGAAGAGGGAGGACGGGGCCGTGGCATAGACCATGGAGGCCCCGGGACCAAGCCTCCTTGCGAGGAGGACGATGCCCTCGCAGGCCTTGATAGGCTCCCAGCCCAGGCTCGCCTTCCAGGCGATCCAGGCCGGGTGGCGGTACAGGGAGGAGGGCAGGTATTCCAGGGCCTCCCGGCAGCGGAGCTCAGAGATCATGGATGACCTCGAGCACCTCGACATGGACCATGCCTCCGGGACTCTCGTAGCTGAAGTCCTCGCCCTCCTTCCTTCCAAGGAGGGCGGCCCCCAGGGGCGTGAGGACGGAGATCCTGCCCTGGGTGATATCCGCCTCGACCGGGAAGACCAGGTTGTAGGAGAAGGTCTCCTGCCTGTCCTTGTCGAGGATGGTTATGGCGGAGCCCATCTTTACGGTCTTGGAGCCGAGGATATCATTCGGCAGGATCGAGGCGACCTTGAGCCGGCCCTCGAGGACCGCCGCCCTCTCGGGTCGGGGGCTCGTGCGCACCGCCCGCGAGAGGGCAGAAAGCCTCTCGAAATCCACTTCTGTCACATGAGTCTGGCCCATCTTCTGTCCTCCTTCGCGGCTTGTCGTGCCGTCGGGACTGAAGATAGGCGGTAAAAAGGAAGCCTACAATTCTCAGATACCTTGTAGGTTCCTTGTATGCATATCTACAAGTTTAGAGCTCTTTTTGGACTGATTTCTCGCTTCCCAAGAGGCCGGCGAGGTTGACCCCGCTGTTGGCGATCCTGAGCTTCCTGCGTATGTTGTGACGGTGCCTTTCAACGGTAGCCTCGGCGATGCCCAGGATCTCCGCTATCTCCTTGCTTGTGCGGCCATTGCGGACCTGGACGGCCACCTCCCTTTCGCGGATGCTCAGGGCCGCCTCGGCCAGGGGAGCTGGACCTAGGGTCGTGACCTCACGCCCAAGCTCGTCGGCGAGGAGGCCGAGGTAGGCCGCCTGGCGCTCGGGCGAGAGGCCGGGCTCCCGGGCGCGCTCGGCCAGGGGGAGGATGTCCCCCACAAGCCTCTCCCGGAAGGCCAGGACCATGAGCCGCTTCTCCTCCTCGATCATGGAGAGGATCTCCCTGAGGGCTATGTTCTTGGCCCGCAGGTCGGCGGAGGCCGAGCGGAGGGCCGCTATGAGGCCGGCCGTCCGGAGGACCGAGGTCATGACGACAATGACCGAGTCGAGGAGGGCCTTCTCCTGGGGGAGGAAGCGCAGGGACCGGTCCCGGTATTCGATGGCCACGCTGCCCGTCCAGCCGTCGGCGGCCTCGGGGGGCAGGAAGGCCTCGATGCGGGGAAGGTCGGCCGGGGAGGCCGCGGCCCCGGAGTCGAAGGCTTCCTCGCCCCGGCGAAGAAAGAGCTTTTTCCCGCTGCCGGGATGCTCGAAGGCCACCGTGCAGATGGCCAGGGCCTCGCCCTGCATGGCGGCGCAGAGGGAACGGGCCATGCCCTCGACGGCGAGCTCCGGCTCGGGGGCTCCCGCCGCCATGAGGCAAATGGAGTAGATGCAGGCCAGTTCCTTTTCCCTTTCCTCGAGGCGCTCTTCCGTCGTCATGGCCCCATGATAGCTGGTATACTTGGGGCATGAAAGCCCGTACGCTCCCCGGAGCCGCCCTCCTGGCCGCCCTCGCCCTGGCCATGGGCCTCGCGGGCTGCGCCTCCCGGAAGGTCCCTCCGGCCCCTCCCCTCCTCCTCCCGGAGGTGTCGGCCAGCATAAGCGCCGGCGAGGCCAGCTATCTCGACCAGTTTAGCCTCAGCCTCCCCTTTACCCTCAGCGTCGCCAATCCCGGGCCTGGCCCCGTGGCGGCGGAAATCGAGGAGACCTGGCTCTCCCTCGGAGGCGGGGCGCCGGCCCTGCTCCGGACGGGGGAGGCGGGCACGAGGGTCGCGGCGGGGTCGACAGGGAGCCTGGCCCTGGCCCTGCCCGTCGACCTTAGGAAAGCCGAGGAGGCCGGAAAGGAAGGCGAGGGCTCCCTCAGGGCCTGGGCCGTCGAGGTGGTCCTCGGGCTAAGGCCGGAGGGGGGCCCCTACCGCCGGCAAAGGCTCGCTATCCAGGGCAGCCTGGCCCTTGTCCGGGAGCCCTCCTTTAGCATCACCTACATCGTGATCGAGCAGGATATCCTGGTGGAGACCGCGATGAGGCTTGTGCTGGAGATCGGGAATCCCAATGCCTTTCCCTTGACCCTTTCGTCCTTTGCCTACAGGCTCTATGGGGAGGGCAAGACCTGGGCGAGCGGCACGAGCCCCGAGGCCCTCTCCATTCCCGCCTTGGGGTCCGCGAAAAAAGAGATAGGCTTTACGATGAATTTCGCGGACATGGACCGGCGCCTCTTTGACCTGGTGGCCAAGCAGCGACTCGTCAACTACCGCCTGGCCGGCGAGGCTAGGATCGAGACCGAAATCCCCGCTCTACCGGCCTTTGTCACGGTCTTTGACCAGTCCGGCAGGAGCGAGGTGAGAAAATAGCCCTAGGCCAGGGCCAAGGCGAGCTCGGCGGCCCAGGCCTTGATGGCGGGCCAATCCCTGGAGTCCAGGGGGGCGTCCTTGGGTATGCCAAAGGCCAGGCGGAGGATGCCCGGGGCCGGACCGGCCATCACGCCTCCAAAAAAGCCAAGCTTCCGGGGCTTGATGAGGGCCGCCGCTGGGTCCAGGAGGCCCATGGCCTTGCGCCGGGCGCTCGGCCGCCCAAGGCCGTACATGATGGACAGCAGAAACAGAGCCGTGGGCTTGGCTGAAAGCACCTCTTTGTGGCTTGCCACAAAGGCCAGGGCCTCGTCCTTCCAGTGGAGGCCGTTGACCGGGGCCCCGATCACAAAGCCGTCATAGCTCCAAAGATCGCCCACCTCATCCAGGGCCTTGAGCTCGGTCCCGAGACCGGCGGCGTCCAGGACCTCCGCTATGCCCTGGGCCACGGCCTTGGTGCTGCCCGTCTTGGTCCAATAGGTGACAAGTATCCTTTTCATGCCCTTGAGTCTAGCACGGGAAGGCAGGGCCGTCACTTGCCCAGGCTAGACCTTCGGGCCGCTGGGGGTATCGAGTCGTTTTTTGTCTTTAGGGGCAGATTGGGCACGAGAAGGGTAAAGGAAAGCATGCCCAGCATTATCACGATGGACACCAGCCAGAGCCTGTGGATCGCCTGGGCAAAGGAAGCCCGCATGCCCCCTACAACCTTGTCGGCCACCTCGGCCTTGGCCTTGGCCAGACCTTCCCGTATGCCTGCCAGGGAAGCGGCGTTGGCTTTATCGGCCACAGTCGCCGCGGCCGTCCCCAGGCCGGCCCTTATGCCCTTCAGGGCCTGGGCCTTGGCCGGGCCAGGGGCATAGGAAAGCCCCAGGATCTTCCCCCGCTCGTCGGGGCCTAGGGCCCGGGCAAGCTCGGGCTTGTCGAGGACGGCCTGGATAGCCCGGAGATCCCCGGCCATGACGGCCTTTTCAAGCTCGGCGCCGAGGGCCTGGAAGGCCTTATCCACCTGCATGGCCGGCGTGCCCTCGGCCAGGCGGGCCTTGAGCTCCGCCGGCAGCCGAGGATCGGCAAGGGCCTTGTCCAGGGCCTGGCCGGCCGCCTCCCCCCGCAGCGAAAACAGGGTCTCGATCTCCCTATAGCTGCGGTCAAAGCCGCCCTCGATCTCCGCCCGGATCTCCCCAAGGCCCTTGGCATTCAGCCTGGACTGGCCTGCGGGCATGGCCGTCCCGGAAGGGCTCCCCAGGGCGGGCATGTTGGCGGCCAGGGCGGCCGCCAGGGCCGTGGTAAAGACCGTGCCCATGATCGCGGCCCCGACGGTGGAGCCGATCTGGCGGGTAAACTGGCTGGCGCTCGTGGCCTGGCCTATCTCCTGGGGCGGGACGGAGTTCTGGACGGCCAGGGAATAGAGGGACTGGGAGGGCCCAAAGCCCATGCCCACGACGATCATCAGGAGGACCACAAGCCAGTAGGGTGTGTTGACCCCAAGGATCAGGGACATCAACGCGGCCCCTGCCACGGCTATGGCCGCGCCCGCGATCATCATGCCCTTGTAGCGGCCCAGCTTGGTGACAAAGAAGCCCGAGAGGCCTGCGGTGAGGACCATGCCCAGGGACAGGGGGATGACACTCACCCCGGCCCGGGTGGCGGAGACGCCCTGGACATTCACCATGTAGAGGGGGAGGAAGATTATCACCGAGATAAAGCCCGCTCCGAAAAAGAAGGACGCCAGGTTGCTCGTGAGGAAGACCTTGTTCTTGAAGAGCCGCAGGTCGAGGATGGGGTGCTTGGAGCGCAGGGTGTGGCCCACCCAGAGCCCCAGGATGACGAGGCCGCCGCCCAGGAGGCCCAGGATAGTCGGGGAGGTCCAGGGATACTGGGACTTGTCCAGCTGGAGGGCGAGGATGATGGGGATAAAGGAGAGGACCATAAGGAGGGCCGAGACCACGTTGAGCTTGTGGGAATTGTCCCGGGGCTCGAACCTGGGCATGCGGGCGATGATAAAGGCCAGGGCTATGATGCCCAGGGGCAGGTTGACATAGAAGATCCAGCGCCAGCCCTCGACGCCGGGGATCCACGACGAGGCATGGTCGGTGAGGAAGCCCCCCACGAGGGGCCCGATCACCGAGGAGAGGCCAAAGACCGCGCCAAAGATGCCCGAGATCTTGCCCCTTTCCCGGGGCGGGTAGAGGTCGGCCACGATGATAAAGGCCAGGGCAAAGATGCCCGCCCCGCCTATGGCCTGGATGCCCCTGAAGACGATGAGCTGGTCCATCCCGTCCCCAAGGATGGGAAGGGGTCCGAACTCCCCGGCCAGGCCGCAGAGGAAGGAGCCCAGGAGGAAGACCAGGACCGACCAGAGCTGGAGGGTCTTGCGGTTGACCAGGTCGGATAGCTTCCCGTAGATGGGCACAAGGATGGTCGAGATGAGGAGGTAGATCGTGGATACCCAGGTATAGCGATCCAGGCCTGAGAGCTGGTCGACGATCCGGGGGAGGGCCGTGGACACGATAGTCTGGTCCAGGGCGCCCAGGAACATGGCCAGGGCCACTCCAATCACGGTATAGGAGCGCACACGGTTTTCAGGGCTCGTCTTCATGGGGATAAATATAAGCAATGCCTTGAGGGGAGTGACTAAGGGCCCGCTTTTTTATGCGGATTTCGCCTTTCTGGCCGGACTGGAGGCGGGAGGCAAAAACCGCTACACTCTGGCCCTATGAAGCCAAGCACTCCTGGCAGGGGCATCCAGGGAGCCATACCTGGGGCTATCCTCATCGCGGCCCTGTGGGGCTTTAACTTCGTGGTGATCAAGGTCGGGGTCTCCCAGGTCCCCCCCCTCCTCCTCGCGGCCTTGAGGTTTACCTTCAGCGCCTTTCCGGCCATCCTTTTTGTGAAGCGCCCGGCCGTGCCCTGGAAATCCCTGGCGGCTTACGGGCTCTTCCTGGGGGTGGGGGAATTCGGCTTCCTCTTCTCGGCGATCAAGCTGGGGGCACCGGCGGGACTGGCCTCGATCCTCCTCCAGTCCCAGGCCTTCTTTACCGCCATCCTGGCCTCCCTCATCCACAAGGAAAGGCTCGCCCGGGCAAGCCTCCTGGGCATGGCCTTCGGGGCGATAGGCCTGGGCATCATAGCCTTCTCCGGAAGGACCGGGGCGCCCCTGGCGCCCTATCTTGTGGGGATGGTGCTCCTGGCCGCCCTGGGCTGGGCCGCGGCCAACCTCGTGGTCCGCTCCTTGCCGCCCACGGGGGGCCTGGGCCTCATGGCCTGGTCGAGCCTCTTTTCCCCCCTGCCCCTCCTGGGCCTGTCCCTGGCCTTTGAGGGGCCGGGCCAGGTCTTGGCCTCCCTCTCCTCCCTCTCGGCCCTTTCCATCGGCGCCTTGGCTTACCTCGTGATCCTCTCGACCCTGGTGGGCTACGGACTCTGGAACCACCTGATCCGGACCCACGGGGCCGTGGCCATAGCCCCTTTTTCGCTGCTCGTGCCGGTCTTTAGCCTGGCATCGACGGCCCTCGTCCTGGACGAGCGCCTGCCCTCCCAGGACCTGATCGGGGCGGCCCTCGTCCTCGTGGGCCTTCTTGCCCACGTCCTGGGAAAAAAGTTGGGCCTGGACGACTGAAGGCCGACAGGCTCTTAGGTCTTAAAGCCCTTCATCCGGTCCAGGACCAGGGCCACTCCCTCCCGGTTGCGCAGGGCCAGGGAGGTGATCTCCGCGGAGGCCTTGGAGACTTCGGCGGTGCCCCCGGCTATCTCGGACATGTTGCCCTCGATCTCAAGGCTCGCCGCGAGGAGGCGATCCATCTCACCGATCACCGCAGTCGTTCCCTCGGCCATCTCCGCCGCGGCGGGGCCGATCTCCTCGGAGACGTCCTTGATGTCCGAGAGAGCCTCGAGGATGAGGTTGGAGCCCTCGCTCTGCTCCACCATGGCCTCCCGGATCTCGTCGGCCAGGCCATGGAGGACCCGGATCTGGCCCAGGATGCCGGAGAAGGCCTGGCTGGCGGCCCCGGTCGAGGACTCGACGGCCTTGATGCCCTCCCCGATGCCCTTCACATCCGCGGCGATCGACTTGGACTGGGCGGACACGCTCTCCGCCAGGGAGCGGATCTCGTCGGCCACCACGGCAAAGCCCCGGCCGTACTCCCCGGCGTGGGCGGCCTCGATGGCGGCGTTCATGGCCAGGAGGTTGGTCTTGGAGGCGACGCTCGCGATCAGGTGGTTGGCCTCCTCGAGCTTGCGGGAGCGCTCCCCGATCGCCGCGGCGGCGGCCACGGCGCTCTCGACAAGACTCCCACCGGCCTCGGAGGAGGCCATCAGGCCCTCGTATCCTGAGCCCATCCTCTCGATGCTGGCCGTCACCGAGCGGACATTGGCGATCATCTCTTCGATGGAGGAGGAGGAGGACGCCAGGCCCCGGCCCTGGCGGTCCACGAGGGCGGAAAGGGAGGCCAGGCTCTTGGCTATGGACCGGGCGGTGGCGGCCGACTCGGTGGCCCCGGCGCTCTGCTCCAAGGCCCTCTGGCGGGCGCCCTCGGCCCCCTCGGAGATCTGGCTGGCGGAGGCCGAAGTCTCCTCCATCGCCGCGGAGAGCTCGTCGGCCACCCCGCCCAGGGATTCCGCCGCCGACCTCACCTCGACCACCAGGGTCCCCAGGGAGTCGACAAAGGCATTGAAGGCCAGGGCAAGGCCGCCTAACTCGTCCCTGGACTTGACCTCGAGGTGGCTGCCCAGGTTGCCCCCGCCGCCGGCGATGGACTCGAGGCCGGCCGAGACCGAGCGGAGGGTGGACATGAGGCGGCCCAGGACGAGGGCGGCCACGACGGCCACCAGGGCAAAGACCGCCAGGACGGCGATGGTGAGGTTGCGGAAGCTGGACCGGTTGGCCGCGGCAAGGCCCGCGATCCGGTCGGCAAGGCCCGTCGCCGAGGCTTGGATGACGGTGGCCAGCTGGTCGATAAAGGCCGTGAGGGACGCGAAGATATGGTTGGAGTCGAGGCCATAGCCCCCCTTGGCCCTTTCCGCCATCACCTTGTCCAGGGCCGACCTGGCCTCGGCCAAGGCAGGATGGTCCCCAAGGCCGGCCAGGGCCTCCATGGCCTCCTTGTCCAGGGAGATCGCCGGGGAGGCGAGGTTGGAGGAAAGCCGGGCCTCGAGGCCGAGGAGGACGCGCAGGGAGGCGATGTCTATGGGCTTGTCCGCGGCCACCACGGACGAGAGGGTGGCCCGCAAAAGACCCGCGGCCTCCTTGGCCTGCTCGAGGAGGATGATGGAGGTGAGGGCCTTGCCCACGCCATAGCTCGTGGCCCCCCGGGCAAGGAGGGGATCTATGCCAAGGGCGAGGTTTACGACGGCGGTATAGGCTTTGCGGACCTCGGCGGCGGAGGCTCCGCCTCCATCCACGCTAGCCCGCAGCTCGGCTATCCCCGATCCCAGGCCGGCAAGGCTCTCCTTTTCGGCGGCGCCCAGGGAGGATAAGGCGAGGGCGGGCAAGAGGGCCTTTTCGGCCTCGTCCGTCTCCTTGCGCCGCTCCGCCAGCTTTTCCTGGCTTGCCCCCCCGGAGAGGAGGAGGGAGGAGGTGCCGCGCTCGACCTGGAGGGCGTTCACAAAGCGGGAGACCGAGGCCACAAAGCGGGTATTGCCCTCGAGCTCCCGCAGAAGGGAGAGCTCCTTGGCTTGGCCGGCGACATAGAGGCCCGCGAAGGCCAGGGCCGCAAGGGAAGGCAAAAGGATAAGGACAAGGAGCTTGGTGAGTATGGAACTACGCTGCTGCATGGGCATCCTCTCTTGCCGGCAACTCTAGTATTCCTATGATTATTTCGCAAGTCTGGAATGCCCCGGCCCCCCACCCGCTGGACATATTTTAGCCCGTGGCTACAATGGGGAGAAAAGCCGGTGGAGGAAGCATGGCAGAGAAGTATCCCCTTGGCACCAAGGCCATACCCCGTCCCAGGGCCTGGAGGCTCAGGGCCTATATCCGGGCCATGGGCTATGTCCTGGCGGGCCTAGCCCTCGTCTTCGGCATCCTGGCCCTGGTCCAGATCTATTTCCATCCCTTTGACCTCGTGATCGAGGAGGCGAACCGGGGCCTCGCGGCCGCCGACTCGACCCTGAGCAAGGACGCGGTGTCCGGCATATCCCTGGGCTCCCTGGCCCTCGTGGGCATCGTGGCCAGCCTCCCCCTCTTCAAGAAGGGCGTTAGGCGACACCAGTATTGGGTCTCCTTCTGGCGGGGCCTCCTCTCCTCGGCCATCTTCCTGTGCACGGACAAGCTCTACCGCTATGTCCAGGGCATAGGGATCCTCTACCTCACGGCGACCCTGGCCCTCTTTGTGGGCGCCACGATCATCCTCGTGGAGATCGTCTCCCGGGCGGGCCGCATCGAGTCCGAGGCGGACACGAGGACGGAGCTCCTGGCCTCGATAGCCTCGGGCCTCATCTTTGGCCTCATAGTCCAGCTGGGGGAATACGCGCTAAAGGCCCTCGGCCTCCTCGCCTAGCCGGCCTGGGGTGCCGAATAGACGGTCCTGCCGCCCACGACGGTCTCCAGCGCCTTTATGTCCCGGATGGCCCCAGGATCGACGGCGGTGGGATCGGCGCTGAGGCGGACGAAGTCCGCCAGCATCCCCGGGGCCAGGCAGCCCTTGGAGGCCTCAGCGAATTCCGCATAGGCCGAGCCCTTGGTGTAGGCCTCCAGGGCCTCGAGAGGCGTTATGCGCTCCGGGCCCTCGCGGTTGGCCGCGAAGTGGATGCCCAGGAGGGGGTCGCAGGTGGCTTCCCCGGGTATGTCCGAGCCCAGGGAGAGCCTGACTCCCGCGTCGAGGAGGGAGCGGTAGGGATATGCCCGCAGGGCCCTTTCCCGCCCGAGGAGGCGGAGGTCCTTCTCAGGATCCCCCAGGGCCGAGGGCTGGGCCGCCACGAGGATGCCCAGGTCCCGGATCCGGGGTAGGTCCTCCCGGCGGATGAGCTGGGCGTGCTCGATCCGGATCCTCTGGGCCGAGAGTCCGGGCCAGCGGGCAAGGACCTTCTCGAAGGCGTCGAGGAAGACGGCGATGCCCCGGTCCCCGATGATATGAAAGGCTCCCTGGAGATTGTTGCGGGCCAGGAAGTCGAGCTCCGCCAGGGGGGCCGCAGGATCGGCGCAAAGACCCTGGCCTGGATCGTCGGCATAGGGCTCGCAGAGGCAGGCAGTCCTCGTGGAAAAGGCCCCATCCAGGAAGTATTTCACCGGCCCGGGCCTCACCCATTCCCGATCATAGCCGCCCAGGGCCCCCAGAAAAGCCATGGCGGGAATGGTCCAGGGCTGGCGTCCCATAGGCCAGGTGGTAAACCGGGCCGTGAGCCTTGCCTGCCTGCGCAGGCGGGCAAGGCTGAAGAGCTCCGGGTAGAACCAGGCGTTGTCCTGGACCGAGGTGATGCCTAGGCGGGCAAAGGTCTCAAGGGCCAGGGCCAGGCGGGGCTCCCTTTGGCGGGCATCAAAGAAAACCCGGCGGAAGCGCTTTTTCCCCAGGCCCGTGTCCCCCAGGTCCCGGACTATCCCCGTAGGCTCCCCATCGGGATCCCGCAGGACCTGGCCCCTCGCGGGGTCCGGGCTGCCCTTCCAGACTCCGAGGGTCCGCAGGGCGGCGCTGTTCATCCATTGGGCATGGCCCGAAAACTGGGAGAGAACGACCGGGTTCCGGGGAAAGGCCTCGTCGAGGATTTCCTTGCGGGGCTCGGGACAGGCGGGGTAGTCCCAGTTAAAGGCCATGATCACCTGGCCCGGGGCCGGGGAGGGAAAGGTCTTTTTTAGAAGGGCGAGGATGCCCTGGGCATCGAGGCCGCCCAGGTTGGGGGCAAGGAGGTGGTCCCCGAAGAGGACCGCATGGACATGGTTGTCGTTAAAGCCCGGGACGAGGACTCCTCCCTGGAGGTCGTGGATCACGGCATTGGAGCCCTTGGGGGCGGCGAGGATCTCCGCGGTGGAGCCCACGAGGTCGATCCGGCCCCCGCGCGCAAGAAGGGCCTGGGCCCTGGGCCTAGCCTTGTCGAGGGTGAGGATGTCGCCGTTGATCCAGGCCTGGGCTCTCATGATGGAAAGCTACGATGGCTGTCCTAAAAAGGCAACCCTCAGGTCGAACCTTCCTGAACCTTTCGATGGACATGGTAGCGCGGGTCCTGGGACCGGCAGATGGGGGAAGCTGGCCTCGCAAAGCCTCGGCCCCTCCCCCATCTGCCGGTCTCACCCGCCGCGCTGCTTTGCCCCTCGCAAGCTGAGACGGGGCTTAACCAAGGGACTCTCCGCGTTTTGGACAGTCACCGGTGTTACGAGGCCGAGAGAAAGGATATACTCCCGAGCCGGGGCCGAGGGCTTCATGGGGGGGATCGTGGACGAGAACGGGAGGGCGGACGGGGGCGAGGGGGATCTTTCCAGCGAGGACTTCCTCCTCAAGCTTGCCCGGACCCGCATGCCCTTTGGCAAATACGCCGGGCGACTGCTCATCGACCTCCCCGAGGCCTATGTGGTCTGGTTTGCCCGCAAGGGCTGGCCCGAGGGAGAGATAGGCTTCCTCCTGGAAAACCTCTACACGATCAAGGAAAACGGCCTGGAATACCTTCTTAGGCCCCTCTCGAGATAGGGTACTTCCTCTAGCCTGCCGGCTTGTTGAAGGATCGCTCGAAGATGCCGGCCCGGCCGCTTTCCGCAAAGGCATCGGGGCCAAAGATCCCCAGCCGGCCCAGGATCTCCTTCATGCAGTCGCTCCGGGTGGCCACGACAATCTGGGACGCCAGGGCCTGGGCATCCACGGCGGCCTTGCCCTGGTCCCGGGGGATCACGGCCTTGGGCCCGCCCACGCAGCCCCCCACGCAGCCCATGCCCTCCATGAAAGTCGCCCCCTCCTTGCCCTTCTCTCCCCGGGCAAGGCCCTCAAGGAGGGCCTTGCAGGCCGGCACCCCGTCGGCGGTGTGGGCCTTGAAGTAGAGGGCCTTGTCCGGATAGAGCTCGGCCACGGCTTCAGCCACGGCTATGGACACCCCTCCGGCCCGGGCGTAGAGGCGGCCCCCCCGGGAGGCATATTCCGTGGAGTCCTGGCCCTCGAGGCTGGCGGGGTCGATGCCCGCGGCCTGGAAGACATCCCGGATCTCCTGGAAGGTAAAGACATGGTCGATGGCCCCTAGGAGGTCGGCCTCCTTGGCCTCGGACTTCTTGGCGATGCAAGGGCCCACAAAGACCACCGCGCAGTCGGGCCGGAGGATCTTCAGGACCCGGCCCGCGGCGATCATGGGGGACACCGAGGGGGAGACATGGCGCACGAGGCCTGCGTAGACCTTGCGGAGCATGGCCACCCACATGGGACAGCAGCAGGAGGATATGAGGAAGTCATCCTTGTGGAGGATGTGCTCGTCGAATTCCCCGGCTTCCTTCATTGTGAGCATGTCCGCGAAAAAGGCCACCTCGACCATGTCGGCATAGCCCAGGAGCTTAAAGGCCGTCCGCATCTTCTCGATGCTGGCCCCCTCCCCAAACTGGCCGGCTATGGCCGGGGCCACGGCGGCTATCACGGGCCTGCCGCCCTTCAAGAGCTGGGTGGCGGGGAGATACTCCACCTTGTCCTGAAGAAAGCCCTCGGGGCAGGCCTCGACACAGCGTCCGCAGTCGACACAGGCCTCCTGGGCTATCTCGTTCCCCTTAGGCCCATTGATCAGGGCATGGAAGGGACAGGCGGCCTCGCAGGGGGCCACCCCGGCCCTGTCCCGGCAGGCGGAGTTGAGGCAGGCTCCAGGCATATGGGAAGAAAAGGCCGTGACCACCCGCTCGCCGGGACCGGCCTTGGCCAGGGCGGCCTCGAGGCGGGCGCCGAAATCCGGCCCCTCGGGGACGCTGACCCCGCAGAGATTGGCCAGGGTAAAAGCCACGAGGCTCCGCTCCACGGCCTCGGCCTCCCCCAGGATAGCCTCAGCCTCGGCGCCAAGGCTCCGGGTCCAGGACGCCTTGACGAGGCGCATGAAGGCTAGGTCGCGATCCAGCATGGTTCCCACCTTTTTTTAGGAGCTTCCTTGAGCATAGGCCAGGCCCCAGGGGCCCACAAGCCAGGCTAGCGGCTTTTTCGCCTGCCGATATTGAGGAGCCAGAGGAGGAGGCGCACGACCCCGATCGGGGGATTTCCCCCCGTGAGGGCCGCCATGTTGCGCAGGGGCATATCCTCGATGGACCGGCGGAGGACCCGCTCCGAGGCGGGGTCGCCATCGAAGGCCTTGCGCCCCTCCCGGAGGCCAAAGGCGAGGATCAGCCGGCCCACCAGGCTGCCCTGGACATCCCTGACCGTGGAGGAAAGGTCGAAGGCCTGGCGGGGGGGCCTGGCCTTGAGAGGAAGATCCCGCCCGAGGAGGGCCCGGAATTCCCCGTCCCCCACCGCGAGGGCGGCCTCAGGATTGTAATAGCTAGGAAGGTCTTGCCTCCTGTCCCTGGGCGCGGGCAAGGAATCCGTGGCCTCGACCCTGAGCCTTCCAGAAAGGCGGACCTCGGCGCTTGAGGAAGCAAGGAGGATCTCAAAGTCCCCGGTCTCGACCCTCCAGGCATGGCGGTCGCTGTCCCAGGTGGAGAAGGCCCGGGGGTCGAGGACAAAGGAGACTTGCGCCTCCTCTCCGGGCTGGAGGAAGACCTTCTGGAAGCCCTTGAGCTCCTTGTCCGGACGGTAGGCCGTGGACTCCAGGTCGCGCACATAGAGCTGGACCACCTCGGCCCCGGCCACGGCCCCCGTATTCCTGATCCGGGCCGACACGGCGAGACTCTCTGTGTCGTCTAACCTTTCCTTTGACAGCGCGAGGCCGGAGTAGGCGAAGCTGGTGTAGGAAAGGCCGTGGCCAAAGGGAAAGAGGGGCCGGGCGCCCGAGGAGTCAAACCAGCGGTAGCCTACGTAGAGGCCCTCCCGGTACTCCACCGTGACCGGACCCTCGGGAAAGTGGCGGCTCGAGGGCAGGTCGGAGAGGCGGACGGGGAAGGACTCCGCGAGCTTGCCCGAAGGGGAAGCCAGGCCAAAGACCAGGTCGAGGACCGCCCCCGCCCCCGCCTGGCCGGGGAGCCAGGCCTCGAGGACGGCCGGCACCAGGCCGAGCCAGGGCATCTCCACGGCCGAGCCGTTGGAGAGGATCACCACGGTCCGGGGATTGGCCGCCGCCACGGCCTCGATCAGGGCCACATGGGAGGCGGGGAGGCCCAGGCCGGTCCGGTCAAGGCCCTCGGCCTCGTAGTCCGCGGTCAGGCCGGCAAAGACCAGGGCCACCTGGGCCTCCCGGGCCGCCTCCACCGCCCGAGCGATCAAGTCGGGCCTCGGGCGGCCGTCCCCCTGGTCATAGCCCGGGGCAAAGGCAAAAGTGTCTGTAAAGGCGCCTAACTCGCCTAAGACAGTGTCGAGGCGGCTGGGGTTGATCAGGGAGGAGCCCGCCCCCTGGTAGCGGGGCTCCCGGGCAAAGTCGCCTATCACGGCAAGCCTTGCGCCCCTAGCCAGGGGGAGGAGGGCCCCCTCGTTTTTGAGGAGGACCATGGACTCCCGGGCGGCCCTCCGGGCCAGGGCATGGTGGGCCTCGGCGCTGAAGGAGGCGCCCGGCCGGCGGTTTTCAACCCCCTTGAAGGCCAGGTCGAGGAGCCTTTCCACGGCCGCGTCCAGGGCCCCGGCAGGACAGGTCCCGGCCCGCACAGCCTCGGCCACTTCCCGGTCCGTGTGGCCCCCGGGGAAGGGCATCTCCAGGTCGAGGCCGGCCTCGAGGCCCCGGGCCCGGACATTGGTTCCCCCCCAGTCGGAGAGCACGGCCCCCGCAAAGCCCCATTCCTCTCTTAGGATCCCCGTGAGGAGGGAGGCCTTCTCCGAGGCATAGTCCCCGTTGAGGCGGTTATAGGAGGACATCACGGTCCAGGGCTCGGCCTTTTTCACGGCCTTCTCGAAGGCGGGAAGATAGAGTTCCCTCAGGGTCCTCTCGTCCACCAGGGCGTCGACGCTGATCCTGAAGCTCTCCTGGTTGTTGACGGCAAAGTGCTTCAGGCTGGCGCCTACGCCCTGGGACTGGATCCCGGCGACCATGGCCGCGGCGAGCTCCCCGGCCAGGTAGGGGTCCTCGGAGAAATACTCGAAGTTGCGCCCGCAGAGGGGGGAGCGCTTGATGTTGGCCCCGGGGCCAAGGATGACATGGACATCGGCGGCCTGGCATTCCTCCCCCAAGGCCAGGCCGATCGCGGCCAGGAGCTCCCGGTCCCAGGACGAGGCCGTGGCCGAGGCCGTGGGAAAGCAGGTGGCCGGAACCGAGGAGTTGAGGCCTATGTGGTCGACGGCCCCCGCCTGCTTCCTGAGGCCATGGGGGCCGTCGGAGACGGAGATGGAGGGGATGCCCAGGCGGGCCACGGCCTTGGTGTGCCAGAAGTCCGCCCCCGAGAGGAGGCTGGCCTTTTCCTCCAGGCTCATCCGGGCTATGAGATCGCGCAACCTGTCCCTGTCCATCCAAAGCCTCCTTATGCGCGTCGGTCCTGCGATTCTATGCCAAAAGCGGCGGATAAGGCAGGGGAAAAAGCCAGGCCTTCGATGCCGCCCCGCCTGGAAAACTCAAGAGGAGGGATCAGGGTCGTGCCGAGGCCGGGGGGGCGACCCCCGTCCGGGGCTTGGGCGGGAGGCCGGCGAGGAGGTCCTTGATCACCTCGGCGGCGATCAGGAAGCCCGCCACGGGGGGGACGGTGGACACCGAGCCGGGAACGCTTCGCCTGCCTGAGCAGGTCCTGTCGGCCTCGACGATCTCGATAGGCTCCTCCCGAGAGTAGACGACCTTGAGGCGCTTGATCCCCCGGTCCTTGAGCTCCCGGCGGATCACCCGGGCCAGGGGGCAGACCGAGGTCTTGTGGATGTCCGCGACCTCCAGGCGGGAGGGATCGAGCTTGTTCCCCGCCCCCATGGAGGAGATCACCGGCAGGCCCAGGGCCTTGGCCCGGCAGATCAGGTCGAGCTTGGAGCCCACGGTGTCGATGGCGTCGATCACATAGGAAAGCCCCGGGGGCAGGAGGCGCTCCGCCGTGGCCGGACCATAGAATTCCTGGAAGGCCGCCACCTCGGCCCGGGGATTGATGTCCCGGATGCGCTCGGCCATCACCTCGACCTTGGGCCTGCCCACGGTCGAGCCCAGGGCGATGGCCTGGCGGTTGATGTTGGTGAGGCAGACCGAGTCATCGTCCACGAGGATAAAGGAGCCCACCCCGGCCCGGGCCAGGGCCTCGGCGGCCCAGGAGCCCACCCCGCCTATGCCAAACACCGCCACCCGGGCGGACTCGAGGTGGGCCAGGCCCTCCCGTCCAAGGAGGAGCTCATTCCGGGAAAACCTGTCGAGGCTCATGGGCCGACTATAGACCGCAGGGACCCAAATTGACAATCCGAAGCCCTTAAGCATAGTCTGGCCCGCAAGAACTACCCCCCGGGAGCAGGAAGATGGCCAGGTATTGTGTCGTAGGCAGCCTCAACATGGATATGGTCACCCGGGTGGAGCGCTTTCCCCTCCCCGGGGAATCCCTCCGGGGCCTTTCCTTTTCGATCTTTCCCGGGGGCAAGGGGGCCAACCAGGCCGTGGCCCTGGCCCGCCTGGGGGCAAGGGTCGAGATGGTGGGAGCCCTGGGGGACGATGTCCTGGGGGCCCGCTACCGCAAGGTCCTCGGCGAGGCTGGGGTCGGAATGAGGGGCCTAGGCGAGGTGGCCGGGGTCTCCACCGGCTCGGCCAGCATCGAGGTCGCGGCCACGGGGGAAAACAAGATCATCGTGGTAGCCGGGGCCAATGAGGGAGTGAACCTGGCCTTCCTGGCCGGCAAGAAGGCCCTGATCGAGGAGGCCGACATCCTCCTCCTCCAGCTCGAGGTGCCCCTGGAGAGCGTCGTCCAGGCGGCCCGGATGGCCCACGAGGCCGGGAAGATCGTCATCCTCGATCCCGCCCCGGCCCAGGACATCCCCGCCGGGCTCTACCCCTTTGTCTCGGTGATCACCCCCAACGAGACCGAGGCCGCCATCCTCACGGGCTGCGACACCAAGGACGAGGCGGGCATAGCCCGGGCCGGAGCCGTCCTCCTCGACCGGGGTGCCCGCTTTGTGGTGATCAAGGCCGGGGGCCGGGGAGCCTACCTTGTGGAAAAGTCGGGCCTAAGCCGGGTCCCGGGCTATCCCGTGAAGGTCGTGGACACCGTGGCCGCGGGGGATTCCTTCAATGCGGGCCTGGCCTTTGCCCTGGGAGACCTAAGCTCAAGCAAGGTCCTTTCGAGGGAGGCCATCCTGGCCGCCCTGCCCTTCGCCAACGCCGTAGGCGGCCTGTCCACCACCAAGGAGGGGGCCCAGAGCGCGATGCCCAGCCGGGCCGAGGCCGAGGCCCTGATGAGATCCTAAGGCGATGTACGGCATAGATTTTGGAACCTCGAACACCGTCGTCACCCGGCGCGAGGCCGGAGTCACCCGGGTCCTCGACCTGGGCGAGGGCGGGGTCATCCCCTCCCTCCTCTATTTCGAGGCCGGCCACCGGCCCTCGGTGGGCCACGAGGCCATGGCCGAGTACACCGCCGCCCTGGGGCGTTTCCGGGGAGCGGGCAACCTCTATACCCGCTTTCGCTTTTTCCAGGCCATCAAGCTCGCCCTCAAGGATCCCCTCTTCGAGGGCACCCGCCTCTTTGGGGAAAGAGTGCCCGTGGAGGAGCTGGCGGCCATCTTCCTCCGGGAAGTAAAGCGCCGGGCCGACGAGGCCAGCGCCGAGCCGTCCGACTGCTCGCCGGCGCAGAGGAGGGCCGATGAGGACCGCCTCGTCCTGGGCCGGCCGGTAGTCCTCTCCCCCGACCCGGTGACGGACAAGGTCCTGGAAGACCGCTTTCGCCGGGCCGCCCAGCTTGCGGGCTTTTCCGAGGTGGACTTTGTCTTCGAGCCCGTGGCGGCGAGCGTCAACTTCATGGACAGGCCGGGCCAGACCGTCCTTGTCTTTGACTTCGGGGGCGGAACCCTGGACATCTGTGTCGCCCGGACCCGGGACGGAGGCATGGAGACCCTGGCCAGCGCGGGCCGGGACCTCGGAGGCTACCTCCTCAACGAGGACATATCGAGGTCGCGCATCGTGCGGCATTTTGGGGCGGGCGGGAAATTCCGGACCATGACGGGCCGGGAGCTTGAGATGCCGGTCTGGATCACCAACCAGGTGGCGTCCTTCTACGCCCTGCCCCTGGCCGATATCCAGAGGACCCGGAGCACGGTCAAGGACCTGGTCTATGACGCCCGCCGGGAGGACAAGGCCAAGCTCCGGGGCCTCCTGGAATTCCTGGACCGCAACCTCGCCTTTTCCCTCTTTGACGCCATCGACGCCGCCAAGATCGGCCTCTCCACGGCCGAGGCGGCCCGGATCAGCTTCGAGGTCCCGCCCCACCTGGCTTTTTCGGAGGCCCTGTCCCGCCAGGACTTCGAGACCTTGGTGGCCCCCCGCCTGGCCTCGGCCCGGGATCTCGTCCTCGAGGCCCTGGCCAAGGCCGGCCTCGAGGCCAGGGAGGTGGACAGGGTTGTCCGGGTGGGGGGCTCCTCGAGGATCCCCGCCTTTGCGGCGATGCTCGAGGGCCTCTTTCCTGGCAGGGTCGAGGAGGGGGAAGTGTTTACGAGCATTGCCTCGGGCCTCCTCGAGGCGAGGGAAAAAGGACTCCAGGTCCCCTAAGGCCTGAGGCCAAAAAGAAAGAGGCCCGGAGGCCCGCCAGGGCAGGAGCTAGCTAGCTCGCCTGGCGTTCCCCCGGGCCATCAAGGTCCTCGGCCGAGGCCGCATCCAGGGCCGAGCCCGAAGAGCAGGCCCCGGAACCGGAACCATAGAGAATCTTCCGGATACCGTCGGACGAAAGGCCGAATTCATCGGCCAGGTCATCGATCCTCTTCCCCGAGGCCTTGGCGCAGCGGATGGCGGCGTTGCGGCGGTCAAAATTCTCCCGGGCCCCGGAAACCTCACCCCAAGCAAGACGGCTTTCCGCCGCCCGGGGGATGTACATAAGGGAACCCTGGACGTATTTCTGCACCTCCCGGAGGAGATCCGGGGGAAGGAGTTCGTTCGCTTTCATGTAAGGCATAATGTCGTTCCTCGAGTTCGGGTGCTGGTAAGGGCCACATCCGACCTCGGAGCCTCTGGGGAGCCCGCCATATCGTGACTGCCACGAATGAGGGGAGGAACGCGAAAAGAAGGGGGAATCGCGCTCCGTCAGAGACCGAGGTCGGCGCCGTCGGCAAAGGCACGGGGTTTATTGACCAATCTCATCATTTCTTGCCTCCTGGAGCAAAGTATTTTCAAGATAATGCCATACTAGGATATCCCCTGTAAACGGATAGAACAAATAAAAAGAAAGAGTCCTGCGGGGAAGGAAAGAACATTTTTCAAACAATTCTTAGCTTTTCATTCAGGCACTTGTGGAGCATATTCTTCCTTGCCGGCACGAGATCAACCCTGCCTGAAGGCCGCCGTCGGTGACCAGAGGGTGGAAAAGGAGGTCTGTAGATGATTGGATACCAGAAGAGGGCCCTAGCCCTCTAAAAATGCCCGGGCCCTAAACCGGGCCTTCCGGCCGGTCTCATCAACCGGCCGGTTTCTTTTTTTTATCGGGGAGAGAAACCTTTCAAGCTGAAAGGTTTCCCTCCCCGGGCCCTTTCCTTCCAAAGGGCGCTTGGCGTGCCGGGCTGGAAATTCGGAAGAAGCCCCCTTTTTCTCTTTTCAGATCCCCTTGGCGTCTTTTCCCCCCAGCCATCCTTTGCGTCTTTGCGCGAAATTTCCTATTCCAAGGCAGGCTGGCAAGGGCTGGATGCCAAGGGCTTGAGGAAGGTAGAGTTGGGCCATGCCTTTTGAACCCAGCATCCTAGCCTATGTGCTCCTGATCCTCGCGGCCGCCGTGGCGGGCTTTGTGGACGCCATCGCGGGCGGTGGCGGCATTATCACCATCCCGGCCCTGCTTGCGGCGGGCTTACCCCCCCACCTGGCCCTGGGCACCAACAAGCTCCAGTCCAGCTTTGGCAGTCTCTCGGCTACCCTGGGCTATCGCCGGGCCGGCCTCTTCCATTTCCGCGACCTCGTGCCGGGGATACTGGCCACGGCGGCGGGGGCAGGCCTCGGGGCCTGGACCGTGGGCTCCATGGACACGACCTTTCTCAAGGTCCTGATCCCGGTCCTCCTGCTGTGCATTGTCATCTTCCTGGCCCTGCGGCCCCGCTTTGGCCTCGACAAGGCCCGGGCCCGCCTCCCCCTCCTCCCCTTCTGGATCGGAGGGGGCCTCCTCCTGGGCTTCTATGACGGCTTCTTTGGCCCCGGGACGGGCACCTTCTGGGCCATGGCCCTGGTGGGCCTCGCGGGCTACGAGATGCGGGAAGCCACGGCGAGGACCAAGGTGGCGAACTTTACCTCCAACATCGTCTCCCTGGGGGTCTTTTTCGCCGCCGGAACTGTCCTCCTACCCTTGGGCCTCGCGATGGGTGTGGCCCAGGCCGGGGGAGCAGCCTTGGGGAGCCGCCAGGCCCTCAAGGGCGGCGCTGGCTTTATCCGCAAGGTCCTCATCGGAGTCACCCTCGCCATGATCGCCTACATACTCCTACGCTATTGGGTCCTCGCCTAAAAAGACCGGCCCAAAAATGTAAAGGATGCTTGACATCTTGCCTCAAACGCAGCATTCTATATGTAAAGCATGCTTTACATACCCAGACTGCTCTTTCGAGGTGAGTCATGAAAAACCTGATCAAGGAAAGACGCCTAGCCGCGGGACTTACCCAGGAAGAGCTTGGTCGACTGGGGGGAGTCTCCCGCCAGACAATCATCTCCCTAGAGGGGGGGCGCTATGACCCATCCCTCGAGCTCGCCTTCAAGCTGGGGGCCATCCTGGGCGCCCGGATCGAGGAGCTCTTTTTCCCCGAGGAGTAGGCCATGAAAAACCGCAGCATCATCACCCTAAAATCCTTTGTGCTCACCAATCTCCTGCTCGCCGCCATCCTGCTCAACCTCCTTTTCTTTGCCTCCCTTCTCAAGGCCGGCGGGGACTTCACCGCCGGCCTCGAGGCGGGCGTGGGGCTGGGCGGAGGCGAGAAAGACAGGCCTCGGGACCTCGGCGGCCATCTGGGCCTTTTCCGAAAAGGCCTCCTACACCGCGGGCTTTGCGGGCATCGTCGCCGGGGCCATCCTCGTCCTCTCCTCGCTGTCGGACCTCTCGACCCTAGGTCCCCGCTTCGCGATAGGCCTCACCTGTCCCCTCTACGCTGCGCTGCTAGGCCTTGTCTACCGCATCCTGGGCGCCCGGGTCGGGAGGGGCCGGGGCTAGCGGCCGCCGACAGGGGGAGGCTAGACTCCCCCCATGGACAGCCAGCTCGCCCTCCGCCTCCTCCTCTCCTTTATGATAGCCGGCGCCTGGATCAGCGCCGCAAGCCTGGCGAGCGAGGCCCTGGGCACAAGGCTGGGCGGCCTTGTGGCCAACCTCCCCTCCAACATCCTCATCTCCCTGATCTTCATGTCCCTCACCCAGGGCCCAGGTTATGCGGCCCAGGCCGCGGCCTCGGTGCCCCTGGGCATGGCCGTGGACACCCTCTTCCTCCTGGCCTTCATTTTCCTCCTGCCCCGGGGCCTCGGCCCGGCACTGGCGGGAGCCCTCCTCTCCTGGCTCGCCTCGGCCGCGGCCTGCGCCTTTGTCCTGCCGCCCTTAAGCCTGGGAGCGGGCATCGCGGTCTACGCCGCCATCGCCCTGGCCTCCTTTGCCCTGGTGGAGGTCCTCCTCAAGGTGAGGGCCGTGGAAAAGCGGCCAGGTCCCCGGAGCAAGGCCACCCTCCTCGTGAGGGCCCTCTTCGCGGGCAGCGTGGTCGCCGGGGCGGTCGCCGCGGCCCAAGCCGCCCCGGCCTACCTCACGGGGATCATAGCGCCTTTCCCGGCCGTCCTCCTCTCGACCATGGTGATCCTCACCCGGAGCCAGGGCCCGGCCTTTGCCCGGGCCACGGGCAAGATCCTCCTTCTCTCAAGCTCCAACATCGTCGTCTATGTCCTGGGGGTTGCGCTTCTCTTTCCGTGGATCGGACCCTGGTGGGGCAGCCTCGGGGCCTTTGCCATGGCGCTGGCCTATATCGCAGGCTTGCTCCCCCTCGTGAGAAAGATAGGCTAGGCAGGGGGAAGGAAATGGAAACCTCGATCCAGGCCTGCGCCGAGGCCGAGCTCGGCCAACTCCGGGACATCGCGCTGCGGACCTATGTGGACACCTTTGGCCCCGTCAACGCCCCTGAGACTATGGCGCGCTATCTGGCCGAGGCCATGGGCGAGGAAAAACTCCGGGGGGAGCTTAGGACGCCGGGCTCCTCCTTCCACCTGCTGCGGGTGGACGGCCGGGTGGCGGGCTACCTCAAGCTCAATGTCGATCCGGCCCAGTCGGACCGGCGGGATCCCGACAGCCTGGAGATCGAGAGAATCTACATAGACCGGGACTTCAAGGGCCGGGGCCTGGGCCGGGCCTTGGTCGATTTCGCCGAGGAAGAGGCAAGGCGGCAGGGCAAGAAGGTCCTGAGGCTCGGCGTATGGGAGCGCAACGACGCGGCCCTGGGCTTCTACGAGGCCCTGGGCTTTAGGCGCGCGGGCAGCCATCCTTTCAGGATGGGGGACGAGATCCAGACCGACTACGTGATGGAAAAGCCCCTATAGCCGCGCTTGAGGCCCCGGCCCCAGTCAGCCCACCCGGCCCCAAAAGGAAGGCCGCCCCTCCTGGGGCGGCCTTCCTGTGAATGCGGGTCCTTGCCTACTTGGCGAGGGCGGCGGCGGCGGCCTTCTGGCCGGCGACGCGGCCGAAGGCGATGCTCATCTGGATGGAGGTGCCCGAGGCGGGATAGATAAGGTTAAAGAAATCGCCGTTGGCGGTCTCTCCCGCGGCGTAGAGACCGGCGATGGCCTTGTCCTCGGCTCCCAGGACCCGGGTGTCGAGGTCGGTCTTGAGGCCGACCATCGTGCCGATCGTGGCGGCGTTGACGGTGAGGGCGTAGTAGGGACCCTGGGCAAGGGGCTTCATGCCTTTGAGGGACTTGCCGAACTCCGCGTCCTTGCCGGCCTTGATGGCCTTGTTGTAGGCGGCCACGGTGGCGGTGAAGGCGGCGGGGTCGACGCCTATGGCGGCGGCAAGGGCCTCGAGGCTGTCGGCCTTGACGGCGGCCTTCTTCTCGACGGCCTTGCCGAGGGTCTCGTTGTAGGAGGCCTGGTCCCAGATCTGGAAGGAGGTCTTGCCGGGCTGGGCGTTGATCGCCGCATGGAAGATGGGGTAGTCCTCGGCCTCGTTGGCGAACCTCTTGCCGTCCTTGTTGATGTAGAGGTTGGGGGCCCAGACGAGCATGGAGACGGGGGTCTCGAAGGTGGGCTCGCCGGGGACGGCCCGGAGGCCGATCGCGCCACCCTGGCCGACGACCTGGGCGCCGAGGGCAGTGGCCATCGTGATGCCGTCACCGGTGTTGCCCACGCCCACAAAGGTGGCATCGGCGATCTGGGTGGGCGCGTACTTGGCCATGAGGTCCTTGTTCCGGTCAAAGCCCCCCGTGGCGAGGATGACGGACTTGGCGGCGAAGGAGAGCTTCTTACCCGCCTTGTCCTTGGCCTCGACGCCGGTCACGACGCCCTTCTTGGCGATGAGCTTCGTGGCCGTGGTCTCCATGAAGAACTCGACCTTCTTGGCGTCCGCGGCGGCCTTGAGGGGGCCGACAATCCCGGCGCCGCCATTGGAGGTGGAGACGGCGCGGGCCACCGGGGAGGTGCCCGTGGGATAGGACTTGCCGAACTGGACGCCGAGGCTTAGGAGCCAGTCGACGTTGGCGCCGGAGCGCTCGGCCACGAAGCGGAGCTTGTCCTCGGAGGCCTTGCCATCGGCGCGGTCGCTCCAGTACTTCACGAGGGCATCGACGGAATCCTTGATCCCGGCGGCCTTCATGATGGAGGAGCCTGTGGAGTAGACGATGCCGCCGGAGAGGACGGTGGATCCGCCTACCATGGGGAGCTTCTCCAGGACGGCGACCTTGGCGCCGGCGTCGGCGGCCTCGATCGCTGCCGCGAGTCCCGCGGCTCCGGAGCCGATAACCACGACGTCATAGGTCTTGGGGCTGGAGCAGCCAAGGATGCCGGAGAGGGCCAGGACGGCGACGAGGCCGGTGCCCAGGTGCTTGAGGGTGCTTTTCACGATGTCTCCTTAGAGGTTCAGTTCTTTGCGGCGGCCTTGAGGGCTTCCGCCGCGGCGGCCATGATGGCCTTCGAGGAGGTGGATGCGCCGGTCACGGCCTCCACCTCGGTGCTCTGCTTTTTTACGATCTCTGCGGGAATGCGCTGGAAGGCGAGGTCGGCCACGCCGGCGGCCTCCTCCTGGGAAAGGACGTCCACCGCGGCGATCCGGCCGCCCTTGACCGTGACCTGGACGGAGATGGGTCCGTGGACGCCTTCGGCGCTGCCTTTATAGGCTCCATCCTGGAGGCGGGGGCCCTTGGGTCCTCCGCATCCGGCCATGGCCAAGCCTGCCATAAGGAGGCCTAGGCCGAGGACAGCCCCGGACAGCCGGGGCCGAGCATGGGAATTCATGGGTATTCCTCCTGGGAAAATATGCACGCGTGTATAATTACATAATTATCGAATCTGGTCTAGTCCAAGGCGCAAGATTTTGCCCGGAGAAAGGGCCTACCCCCGAGACTTGAGGGCCTAAGCTAGGCCAGGACCCGGGAAATGCGGTCAAGGGCGGCCTCAAGGCGGGCCTCACTCGTGGCGAAAGACAGGCGGAGGCCTGAGTCATCCCCAAAGGCCGAGCCGGGCACCGTGGCCACCAGGGCCTTCTCAAGGAGGAGACTAGAGATCGCGGCCGAGCGCCGGCCCTCGGGGGCGGCCTTCCAGGCCGCGAGGCCCCGGACTTCAGGAAAGGCATAGAAGGCCCCCTCGGGACGGAAGACCCTGAGCCCCGGCAGGGCCTCGAGGCGGGAGACCACGAGGTCCCGGCGCCGGGCATAGGCGGCGACCATGTCGGCCACGAGGCGGGGATCCGAGCCCAGGGCGGCCAGGGCGGCCCTTTGGGAAACCCCGGCGGCGCAGGTCGTCGACTGGCCCTGGAGCTTGGCGCAGGCCGAGGCGAGGCGGGGATCCGCGGCGAGATAGCCCAGGCGGAAGCCCGTCATCGCATAAGCCTTGGACACCCCATTCACGACGGCGCAGCGGCCCGCGAGAGAGGGAAAGGAGGCAGGGCTCGCGCCTTGGCCCGAAAAGTCGATGCGCTCGTAGACCTCATCGGAGATGAGAAAGACCTGGGGGTGGCGATCGAGGACTTCCACCAGGGCGGCAAGCTCCTCCCGGGAATAGACGGCCCCCGTGGGGTTCGAGGGGGAGCAGAGGATAAGGGCCTTGGTCCGGGGGCCGATGGCGGCCTCGAGGGCCTCAGCCTGGAGCCTGTAGCCCTTCTCCGCCAGGGTGGGCAGCACCACGGGCCGCCCTTCCGCGAGCTTGACCATGTCCACATAGCTCACCCAGCAGGGGGCGGGGATCACCACCTCGTCCCCGGGCCCGACGAGGGCCTGGATGAGGAGGGAAAGGCTCTGCTTGGCCCCGCAGGAGACGACGATGGCCTCCGGGCTATACTCAAGGCCGTTTTCCCTGCGGAGCTTGGCGCAGATCGCCTCCCTTAGCTCGGGTATTCCAGCCACCGAGGTATAGCGGGTGTGGCCCTCCCTCAGGGCTTTGATGGCCGCCTCGAGGATGGGCTCGGGGGTGGGAAAGTCGGGCTCCCCCAGGGTAAGATCGATGACGTCCTTGCCCTCCGAGGCCAGGCGCCGGGCTCCCTCGTTCATCGCTATGGTCTGGGACGGGGAAATCGAGTTAACCCGGTCGGCCAGGCTGATCGGCATGCTATCCTCCGCTTGACCGCCTGTCGGGCGGTGAATATACTATTTGACGCATCTATTTATAGGAACATCGCCGGGTTTTGCGCAATCCCCCGGCGCTTTCCTCCAACGGGAAAACGCATGAACAACCTGAAACTAGTGGCCGCCCGTCCGGAGGGCAAGCGGACCGTCGTCGACGTCCTGGGCATAAAAGTGGGCGAAGGCCTCACAATAATCGCAGGGCCCTGCTCGGTCGAGTCCGAGGACCAGACTATGCGGACGGCCGTGGCCGTCAAGGAAGCCGGGGCTACGATGCTCCGGGGCGGTGCCTTCAAGCCCCGGACCTCCCCCTATGCCTTCCAGGGCATGGGCCTCAAGGGCCTGAAGATCCTGGACAAGGCCAGGAGGGAGACGGGCCTGCCCATTGTCACCGAGGTGATAGACACCCGGGATGTCTCCTGGGTCGGGGAATACGCCGATGTCCTCCAGATCGGGGCGAGGAACATGCAGAACTTTTCCCTCCTCCGGGAAGTGGGCAAGTCCGGCAAGGCCATCCTCCTCAAGCGGGGCATGTACTCCACGATCGAGGAATGGCTCAACTGCGCCGAGTATATCCTCGCCGAGGGCAACGAGAGGGTGATCCTCTGCGAGCGGGGCATCAGGACCTTTGAGACCTATACCCGCAACACCCTCGACCTCTCCGCGGTCTGTGCCGCCCGGGCCGAGTCCCACCTCCCGGTGATGGTCGACCCCTCCCATGGGACGGGGATCAAGTCGATGATCGAGCCCATGAGCCTCGCGGCCATCATGGCCGGGGTCGACGGCCTCGAGATCGAGGTCCACGTGAATCCCCAGGCCGCCCTCTCGGACAAGGACCAGCAGCTCACCCCGGCGGAATTCCTTGGCATGATGAAGCGGCTCCGGGCCGCGGTCGCCTTCAGGGAGGAGCTGGCCGCCGAGGCGGCCGGCCGAGGGCAGGCCTGATGGCCCCCGTGGAGAGCCTCCTCTCCTGGGGACCCCTCGGAGGCCTCGCAGGCGACCTGGGCCTCGACCTGGGGCGGACGGTGATTGTCACGGACCCGAGGATCCGGAAGCTCCATGGGGCGGACTTTCCGCCCTGCCCGGTGATCGAAGTCGAGCGCGGCGAGGCCGCGAAAAGCCTGGCCGGCCTCGAGGGCCTCTGGGCGGCCTTCCTCGAGGCCGAGGTGGACCGGACCTGGACGGTCCTCGCGATAGGCGGGGGCTCGGTCTCGGACCTGGCGGGCTTTGCCGCGGCCACCTGGCTCAGGGGAGTGGACTTTGGGATTGTCCCCACCACCCTCCTCTCCATGGTGGACGCCTCGGTGGGGGGCAAGAACGGCATAGACTTCAAGGGCCTCAAGAACCTCCTCGGGACCTTCTCCAAGCCCCGCTTTGTGCGCTTTGACCCGACCCTCCTCGACTCCCTGCCCGACGCGGATTTCGCCTCGGGCATGGCCGAGGTGATCAAGCACGGCGTCCTCGAGGGCGGGGACCACTTTGCCCTCCTCGAGGCCTCCTGTCCCGACCGCCGGGCCATGGACGCCGCGGTCCTCGAGCAGGTTGTGCGGCGCTCCGTGGCCTACAAGGCCGGGGTGAGCCTGAGGGATCCCCGGGAGGCCGGGGAGAGGCGCCTCCTCAACCTGGGCCACACCATCGGCCATGGGATCGAGGCCGTGACGGGCCTGGGCCACGGCTATTGCGTGGCCGCTGGCCTGGGCTCGGCCCTGGGCCTGGCCGCCGGCCGCCCCGGGGCAAACCCCGCGGCCAGAAAGCGGATCCTGGCCCTCCTCGCGTCCTGGGGCCTGCCCACGGGCCTGGCCGAGGCGGCTGCCCTGGCCAGGCAAGCTGGCCTGGCCAGGCAAGCTGGCCTTGCCGGGGGCCCTGGGCTTTCCGATCCCAAGGCCTTCCGGGAGGCCGTCCTTTCCGCCGTCGCCTCGGACAAGAAGCGGGCCGCGGACAAGGTCCACTTTGTACTCCCCCTCGACCTGGGCCGGGTCGAGATCCAGGCCCTGGCCCTGGACGAGCTGTCCGCCTTTATCCGGGAGGCCCCATGAACACAATTGGCTCTAGATTCCGGGTATCCCTCTTTGGGGAGTCCCACGGCCCCGCCGTGGGCTGCCTCGTGGACGGCTGCCCCCCGGGCATCCCCTTCACCCTTGCCGACCTGGGGCCAGACCTGGCCCGCCGCCGGGCCGGGGCCCCGGGCACGACTCCACGGGTCGAGGCCGACGAGCCTGAGATCCTCTCAGGTCTCTGGCAGGACAGGACCACGGGGAGCCCCATCCTCATCTTCATGCGCAACCGGGACACCCGGTCCTCGGACTACGAGGCCTTTCTGAGGGTTCCCCGGCCGGGACACGCGGACTTCAGCTCCCGGGCGCGCTACAAGGGCTTTGCCGACCCCCGGGGCTCGGGGCACTTCTCGGGCCGGATCACCGCCGGCCTTGTCGCCGCGGGGGTCCTGGCCAAGAGGACCCTCCCGGGCCTGGCCTTCTCCACCACCCTCCTCGAGGCCGGGGGCAGGAAGGACATCGAGGCCGCGATAGCCGAAGCCGTCGCCGAGGAGGACTCCATCGGGGGCCTCGTGGAGATCCGGGTCCAGGGCCTTCCCGCCGGCCTTGGGGAGCCCTTCTTTGGCTCCGTGGAGGGCCTCCTCGCCCAGGCCCTCTACGCCGTGCCCGCCGTGCGGGGCGTGGAATTCGGGGACGGCTTCGGGGCTGCCAGGATGCGCGGCTCCGAGCACAACGACCCCTTTGTCTCCCTCGACGGCCGAACCTCCCGCAACGGGGCCGGAGGCGTCAACGGCGGCATAACCAACGGCAACGAGCTCGTGCTGAGGGTCGCGGTCAAGCCCGCCTCGACCATCGGGAAGGCCCAGGAGACCCTGGACTTCTCCACGGGAAACATGACCGAACTGCGGGGCCAGGGCCGCCATGACGCATGCATCGCCCTCCGCGCCTCGGTGGCCCTCGAGGCCGCCGTGGCCATAGTCCTAGCCGACCTCAACCTTGGAGCCCAAAGATGAACCTGGACGAGCTGCGCCACGACATTGACCGCATCGACGCCAAGATCCTGGCCCTCCTGGGGGAAAGGATGGAAAAGGCCCTCCTCACCAAGGCTTTCAAGTCCGAGGTCCTCGACGAGGGCCGGGAGGCCGCCGTCCTGGACAAGGTGAGGCGCACATCGCGCTGCCTCGTGGGCCCGGATTTCACCGCCGAGGTCTGGAGGCGCATCATGGCCGAGTCCAAGGCCCTCCAGGCCGCGGGCCTGCGCACCGTGGGCTTCCAGGGGGAGCACGGGGCCTACAGCGAGATGGCCCTCAAGGCCTGGGACCCCAAGGCCGCGGCCATACCCTGCCGGGAATTCGAGACGGTCTTTGACGCCGTGGAAAAGGGACGCTTTGACGCCGGCGTCGTCCCGGTGGAAAACACCCTGGGAGGCCTCGTGGGGCCGGTAAACTCCATCCTCGCCTGGACAAGCCTCCGGGTCGTGGCGGCCATCGACCTCCCGGTCTCCCACTGCCTCATGGCCCCGGCGGGCACCGACCACAGGGAGATCCGCACGGTCTATTCCCACCCCCAGGGCCTGGCCCAGTGCCGCCGCTTTATCGAGCGCAACAAGCTCGATCCCGAGCCCTATTACGACACCGCCGGCTCGGCCCGGATGCTGGCGGAGACGGGCCTCAAGGGGGCGGCGGCCATCGCGAGCCGCTTTGCCGCCGAGCTCTACGACCTCGAGATCATCAAAGAAGGGGTCCAGGACGCCGAGGTCAACCGGACCCGCTTCTTTGTCCTCTCCAAGGAGGCCGGCGAGGAGGACGGGGACAAGTGCTCCGCGGTCTTTGGGGCCACGGACAAGGCGGGGGCCCTCTTCTCGGTCCTCGAGATCTTCGCCAAGGCGGAGATCAACCTGACGAGGATCGAGTCGGTCCCGGACAAGCCCGGGGACTATGCGATCTTTGTGGACTTCGAGGGCTCGCCCCGGGAGGACAGGGTCGCCGGGGCCATAGAGGCGGCCAAGGCCACGGCCAGGGACTTTAGGCTCCTGGGATGCTACAGGGAAACGAGGATCTAGCATGAGGATTTTCATACTCGGCACCGGAAGAATGGGGGCCTGGCTCACGGAAGAGCTCTACCTCGACCACGAGGTAGCCGTCCATGACGCCGACCCGGCGCGGATGAAGTATTTCATCAAGGTCAAGCGCTTCAGCGAGCTCGAGGAGCTCGATGATTTCGCCCCCGAGCTCTTTATCAACTGCGTGACCCTGGGGGACACGGTGTCCTCCTTCGAGAGGGTCCTCCCCCATCTGCCCAAGGCCTGCATCCTCTCGGACATAGCCTCGGTCAAGTCGGGCATCGAGGCCTTCTACGCCTCGGCGGGAAGGCCCTTTGTCTCCACCCACCCCATGTTCGGCCCTACCTTCGCCAGCATCCGGGACCTCCGCGACGAGAGCGCCGTGATCATCGAGGAGTCCTGCGAGGAGGGCAAGCGCTTCTTCCGGGACCTCTATTCCCGCCTGGGGATCCGCATCTTCGAGAAGAGCTTCGAGGGCCACGACAAGACCGTGGCCTATTCCCTTGCGACCCCCTTTGCCTCGACCATGGTCTTCGCCGCGGTGATGCAAAAGCAGGACGCCCCGGGCACGAACTTCAAGCGCCACATGGCCATAGCCAAGGGCCTCTTCTCCGAGGACGACAGGCTCCTCTCGGAGATCATGTTCAACCCCTACACGATCCGCCAGCTCGAGCTCATCAACTCCCAGCTTTCCTACCTCTCCCACATCATCAAGGACAAGGACTACGAGGAGATGAGGAAATTCCTGGGGAAGCTCCGGGACAACATAGCCGACTAGGGCCTTGGGGGAAAGCGGAACTCAAAGCGCGTCCCTCCGGGCCTCGCCACCCTCATGGTGCCGCCCAGCTCCTGGGTCTTGGCGGACACGATGAGGAGGCCCAGGCTGGAGCCGGCCCTGTCCTCGAGGCCCTCGGCCAGGCCCACTCCGTCATCGGCCACAGAGAGGACGAGGTCCTCCCCCTCCCGGGACAGGCCAATTGAGACTAGGCCCTCGGCCCTGCCGGGGAAGGCGTGCTTGAGGGCGTTGGAGATGAGCTCATTGGTGATCAGGCCCAGGCCCAAGGCCTGGGCGGGGCCCAGGTTGAGGTCGGCTATCGCGGACTCCAGCCTGACCTTGAGGCCGGGCCTCCGGCAGGCCTCGAGGAGGCTCGCGAGAAGCCCCTCGAAATAGGCCTTGGAGGAGACACTCGCGAGGTCCGCGGAGCGGTTTAGGGTGTCGTGGATGAGGAGCATGGAATGGACCCGGCCCATGGCGTCCTGGAAGCGCGCGAGGTCCCCGGGATCCTGGATCTCCGAGGACTGGAGCCGGAGGAGGCTTTCCACCACCATGAGGTTGTTCTTGACCCGGTGATAGGCATCCCGGACAAGCCATTCCTGCCTGGCCAGGGCGTCCTTCAGGTCCCGGCGGGCCAGCCTTTCCCCCAGGGCAATGCCCACGCAGTCCCCAAAGCGCTCATAGACCGAGATGAGCTCGGGGGTAAAGCGGCCCTCGCGGTGGTCGTTGAACTGGAGGAGGCCCAGGATCTCCGCCCCCCGCCGGACGGGCACGAGGGCCACGGACTCATAGCCCTCCAGATTGCAGCGGTTGCGGGTGTGGGCTCCTCGACTGTCGTCGGTCGTGCCATAGAGGAGGGCCGAGGTCGAGTTGGTCCAGAAGGAGCCTGTCCGGGTAAAGAAGGGCTGGAGCGGATCGGTCCGACCCTGGAGGATGTTGCCGCACATGCACTCGAGGATAGGCCGCCCCTGGTCGTCCTGGCTCTCGGCGCCTCCGGGATCCCGGGCGCATAGGTGGCTCTCGAGGAGGACAAAGGCCCCGGGAAAGCCCCTCGTCTCATAATAGGGAAAGTCCGCCCCTTCCTTTAGCCTGAGGCCCACGGCCTCGCAGCCCGACCAGGCCCGCAGGTACGTTATGACCTCGCCGGCCAATTCCTTTAGGTCCTCACAGTCCCCCATGAGGCGGAGCAGGGTGGTGGTGGCCCGAAGCTCGGCCTCAAAGGAGGAAGGGCCTGGGGGCTCGCCTGGCTGGCTAGTCGCTGTCTCTGCGGGCAACGGGGACCTCCCAAGGGACTGAGGATTCGCGCCGCTGGGGGGGTACTGGAAGCATGGATGACCCTATTTGCGGATGGCCGCAACTATAGCAGACTCCGGCGGGAGGTCAAGAGAAGAGCGGTTTTGGCTGTATTAGATAGTCATCTAGGGCCGCGGGCCTAGGCCAGAAGGGCTTCGAGGTCCTCGAAGAATTTCGGCCAGGACTTGGCCACGCACTCGGCCCCGTCAATGATGACCTCCCCGCTCGCGGCTAGGCCGGCCACGGCGGCGGCCATCGCGATCCGGTGGTCCCCCCGGGAGTCGACCCTCCCGCCCCTGGGGCGTCCCCCGGTCACAAGCATCCGGTCCCCTTCCACCTCCACCTTTATCCCCAGCCTTCCAAACTCCTCCTTGAGGGCCGTGGCCCGGTCGCTCTCCTTGGAGGCCAGGCGCCACGCCCCGGTGAGCACGCTCAGGCCTTGGCATACCGAAGCCAAAGCCACTAGGGGGGGGAAAAGGTCGGGGCAATCCGTGGCGTCGAAGCTAAAGGAGGACAAGTCCCGCCGGCCCACGAGGACCGATCCCGAGGGCGAGCCCGGGAGCTCCACGACCTCGGCCCCGGCGAGGCTCAGGACTTCGAGGATAGCCCGGTCGGGCTGGCTGGAATCCAGCTTGAGTCCGTCCAGCCTCAGGACCGAGCCTAGCTTGCCGGCTATGGCCGCGGCTACAAGGAGGAAGGCCGCCCCGCTCCAGTCCCCCTCGACCTCAAAGTCCCTGGCCCGGTAGGCCTGGCCCCCGGCCACAAAAAAAGCCGAGCGGTCCGGGGAGGCCTGGATCCCGACCCCAAAGGCGGCCATCGTGTCCAAGGTCAGGTCGACATAGCCAGAGCTCACTATGTTCGAGACTAGGAGCTCAGAATTCCCGGCCGCGCAGGGCAGGGCGATGAGGAGGCCCGTGAGGAACTGGGAGGATGTCGAGGCGTCCACCTCGGCCCGGCCGCCCAGGAGGGGGCCCTGGACCAGGACGGGGGGAAGGCCGGCCTGGGTGGTGGCCCGGCCCCCCAGGCTGTCGATGCTGCCCTCGATCGCGGTCACCGGGCGGCGGCGCAGGGAGCCTTCGGCCCCGAGCTCGGTCTCCCCGGGCAGGAGGGCAGCGATGGGGCTGAACATGCGGATGCAAAGGCCGGACTCGCCGCAGGACAGGCGCCGGGGAAGGCCGGGCAGGGAAGGCGGGGCCTTGGCGAGGATGCCCCCCTCGATCTCGATGCCTGCCTCGGTTTCCTTGACCCCGGCTCCAAGGGCCCGGGCTATGCCCAAGGCCGCCCTGGCGTCGGCGCAGTCGCTGGGGTTCCGCAGGACCGAGGTGCCGGGAGCCAGGGCGGCGCAGGCCACGGCCCTCTGCATGGAGGACTTGGAGGCCGGGGCCCGGAGCCTGCCGGCTAGGCTAGCGGGCCTTGAGGAGTGCGTCATGGATCACCTCGGCGAGGGTCTGGGGGCTGGACCTCCCGACGGGGAGGAGGAAGTCTGCGCATTGGACATAGTAGGGCAGGCGAAGCTGGTAGATGGAGGCTAGCTTTTCCTCGACCGCCCCGCCAGCGAGGAGGGGCCGGCTCCCTCCCCCCTCCACCCGTCTGGCCAGGACGGCCGCCGGGGCATGGAGCCAGACAACCTGGGCGGCCTCGTGGAGGAGGGCCCGGTTTTCCGGGGCAAGGACGGCCCCACCTCCGGTGGCGAGGACCAGGGGTCCCCCGGCGAGCAGCTTGGCGAGGACCCAGGATTCCCGGGACCTAAAGCCGGCCTCGCCCTCCCGGGCAAAGATGGCCGGGATATCCATCCCGGCCTCGGCGACAATTGCCTCGTCGGAATCCGCAAAGGGAAGGCCGGAAAGCCGAGCCAAGGCCCGGCCCACGCTGGACTTGCCCACCCCCATGGGGCCGACGAGGGCTATCCGTGGGGAAGCCTCGCGGCCAGCCGGCTTGGCGGACCCCAAGGCAAGGCTGGCGGGGTGGATCCCCTCGGCCCGCCGGAGGTCCAAGGCCTCAAGGCCGCACTCCTCGAGGAGGCCCTCAAGGCTTTCCGGCCAGGGGCCCAGGATGGGAGGGAGGCGGATGGGCTGGGGCATGGAAAATACGGGCTAGAGGTTGGAAATCCGGGCGGAGAGGAGCTTGCGCCAATCCTGCTTTTCGCCCTCTTTTTCCCACTGGACCCGGCGCTTGACCACAAAGGCCGTCTCGTTCTTGTCCTTGAACTCCACCACTCCAAAGGAGCCCGAGCCCATGTAGACGAGCTTTTCGTTGGGTCCCAGGGACTCGGCGGCGCCGACCCTCTCGATCACGCAGTCAAAGTGGGCCGGGGTCGGATGCTCCCTGTCCTGGGACAGGGCCGTGGACAGGTCGTAGACGGGCTTGCCGCAGATCGGGCAGGCCACGGGGTCGGGCTTGGGCAGGGCCTCGAGCCGGAATTCCGGGGCCGTGGAGGCGTGGGCTTCCGCCGCAGGCTCCTTGGCATTGCCCTGGGCGCCAGGCGCGGCCTGGCCCTGGGGGGAGCCTTGGGCTCCGCCCTTGCCAAAG
>JAKPBN010000398.1 GCA_029778945.1 Spirochaetota bacterium | reverse complement strand
GATCATCCTCGCGGCGACCAACCGCCCCGATGTCCTCGATCCGGCGCTGCTGCGGCCCGGCCGGTTTGACCGCCAGGTCGTCGTGGCCATGCCCGACGTCCAGGAGCGCGAGCAGATCCTGGGCATCCACATGAAAAAGGTGCCCGTAGACCCCGAGGTGGACGCCAAGCGCATAGCCCGGGCCACCCCCGGCACGAGTGGCGCCGACCTGGCCAACCTGGTCAATGAGGCCGCGCTTTTCGCGATCCGCAAGGACAGGACCCTCGTGGTCATGGAGGATTTCGAGGAGGCCCGGGACAAGCTCCTCATGGGCGCGGCCCGGAAAAGCCTCTTTATCACGGACGACGAGAAGAAGGCCACGGCCTTCCATGAGGCCGGCCATGCCCTCATGCTCTACTATCTTGAGCATGCCGATCCCCTGCACAAGGTCACCGTGATCCCCCGGGGCAGGGCCCTCGGCCTTGCCCTGGCCATACCGGACAAGGACGCCTATTCCCATACGAAGAGCTGGCTCGAGGACTATATGGTCTTTGCCTTTGGCGGCTATGCCGCCGAGCGCCTCATCTACGGGGAGACCACGACGGGCACGGCCCAGGACATCCGGCAGGCCACGGATTTTGCCCGCAAGATGGTCTGCGAATGGGGCATGTCGGAAAAGCTCGGCCCCGTGGCCTATGGCCAGGAGGAGGAGCCCATCTTCATAGGCAAGGAGATAGCCCAGCACAAGGACTACTCCGAGGATACGGCCATGCGCATAGACGAGGCCGTCCAGGCCTTTGTCCAGAGGGCGCTTGACCGGGCCTCCGCCATACTCACCGAGCACCGGGACCAGCTTGAGCGCCTTGCCCAGGAGCTCATAGCCCGGGAGACCCTCCTGGACTCGGATATCCGCGAGCTCTTTGGCTTCCCGGACCGCAAGGTGGAAGCCTGATGCCCAGGGCCAGGGGGACCTTGCTCGGCTGGACTAGCCCACTCGGACTCACCCTCCTGGCCGCCTTTCTGTCCTTCTGGCCCCTAGCCCTTGCGGCCCAGCCGAGGAGCCCCGAGTCCCTGTCCATGATGTCCGCCGCCGCCACCAGGGCCGGCCTGGGCGATTGGGCCGGTGCCGAGGACCTTGCCAAGCGGGTCCTGGCCCTGGACGACCGGGACTCGGACGCCCTCTATCTTTCGGCCCTCGCCGCCATGAGGCTCCGGGACGAGGTAGGCCCTCCCCTGGAGGCCCTCGAGCTTGCCCGGGCCTCGGACACCTTTAGGTACTATTCCTCCCAGGCGGCCCGGGATCTCCAGGCAGGTCTCCTAGTCCGCCTGCGCCGCTTTGAGTCCGCCTTGAGGCTCCTACCCGGCCCGGGCGCGGGCCAAAGCTCGGCGGATATCCTCGATCCGGAATACCGCCGCCTCCGGGCCCTGGCCTACCTTGGCGAGGGACAGACCCGGCTAGCCCTGGGGGAACTCGAGGCTGGCTCCCAGCGCTTCCCTGGGGATCCTGTTTTTGCCAGGATCTTTTTCCGGGCCTGGGCCCGGAACCCCGCCAGCGAGGAAGCCCTCGGCCTAGCCCGGACTTTCCTGGCCCGCCTCTCCAGTCTCGCCGCGGCCGATCCCGATCTTCCCGTCCTGGCCTTGCCCTTTATCCTGGATCCGGGCAAGCGCAGGGACGCCATCCTGGCCCGGCGGGCCTTGGGGAGTTTTCCGGTGTCGGCCAGCCTTGGGGCCCTCCAATACGGGATCATCGGCGACAAGGCCGCCATCGCGGAAGTGTTCGCCTCCTCGGCGAGCCTTGCCTACGCCGACCTGGAAGCCCTCCATTCCCTCCTGGGCTCCGCCGAGGGCAGGAAAGAATACGCCCTGAGGCTAGGGTCTTTTAGCGGAAGCATCGTCTTTGACCGGGATGGGGACGGCTGGCCGGAGGAGGAAGCCCTCTACCGCTCGGCCCGCCTCGAGGCCTGGACCCTCGATGCCGACCAGGACGGCCAGGTCGAGGCCCGGCTCAGCTTTGCCGATGGCCTGCCTTCAGACTTCCGGGTCGGCCTGGGGGATACGGAAGCCCTCTACCATTACGGCAGCTATCCCGCCGTCCTGGGCCTTAGCCTCCATCCTCTGTCCCCCGCCCTGGGGATGACGGAAGTCTATTCCTTTGGCCCGGGCAGCCTCCTTTACGCCCCCATAAGCATGAGCCCCTATCCCTCGGCGGCCGAGGCAAGCCTCTTCCTCCCCGCGCCCAGTCCCGCTGCCCCGACCAGCTCCAGGGCCGCGACGGTCCTGGCCCTGGGCCTCCGGCGTGGCCAGGGCAAGGAGGGGGAATACCTTAGCCTCGACCGGGGCATCCCCCTGAGGCGGGAAAGCTTCCTGGAAGGCCGGCTCGTGGCCAGCCTGGACTATAGCGGGGGCAGGCCAGGAGTGGAAAAGGCCGACACCGACCTCGATGGCCGGTTTGAGACCGAGAGGGCCTACCTGGCCGATAGCCCTGCGGGGCCCCAGGATATCCTTTGGTCAAGGGTCGACACCGATGGGGACGGCCTTTTCGAGTATCAGGAAGAGCGGGGGCCGCCCCCCAGGAAATCCTGGGATTTTAACCAGGACGGAAGGCCCGACGCGATCGAGCTTAGCCTCCCCGGGGGACAGGTCCGCAGGGAATTCTCGAGCCGCCTGGATGGCCGCCTGGACGAGGTCCTCCTCCTCGACGCCCAGGGCCGGATCCTTGGCCTTACCCGGGACTCCCGCCCCATAGCCCTTGTCCAGGACTCCAATCCCAGGCTGCGCTGGCTTGGCCGGAAGCCCTTTGACCTGGGCAGTAACCTTCCCGCCTCCGAGGGGATTTACTACCATATGGGATTGCGCTATCGCCTCGTCTTTGCTGGTGCCTCGGCCTTTGCGGAGCTGATCGAATGAGGGCAAGTCTCCTAGCCACCCTCATCGCCCTCGGACTCCTCCTCTCCTGCGCGAGCCTTTCCAAGCCCCTTGGCGGGAGCCAGGACAAGGCGGGCGCCGGGCCGGTCTACGCGGAGCTCAAGCTGGCGGAGTTCAAGACCCTGGTGGCCAGCGAGCCTTCCCAGGCTATCGAGGCCGCCCTGGCCCTCCTCTATCCCGTTAAGCCTGACATGAAAATTGACGCCTCCCGGGAAGACCTGGAGGCGATTGTCCGGGCCTCGGCCGAGGTCCTGGCCAAGAACTATGCCTCCTCCACAACCCTGGGCGACTGGAAGGCGGCCCTTGTAGCCACCCGGAGCCTCCGGGTCATGGCCGGGGACGATCGTCTTGCCGGCCTCCTGCCCGACCAGGCCCGAACCCTCCTTGGGGATCCTCGGGCCTCCGAGGAAGCCCTCGTCCTGGCCCGGGCCGAAGCCTACTATGCCCGCCACCTTCTGGCCCCGGCCCTAGCCCTCCATGAGGGCCTGGTCCTGGCCCGCAAGGGAGGCCTCGGCGCCAGCCCGGATGAGGAAGTCCTCCTCTGGGCCCAGAGGGCCTTGGAGGGCCAGAACCGTCTCCTCTTGGCTCGCTATGCCGCCGAGCTTGGCCGCCGGGGCATCGCCCTTCCCAAGGGGGCCAAGGAATTCGCCGCCTCCACCCCCAGCATCCAGGATATGCGGCACGGGGTGGTGACGATCCGCATCGACAAGGGAATAAAGATCGAGGGCGGCCTGGGTGTCCCCGACCGCGTCCTGGGCACGGGCTTCTATATCGATCCCGCAGGCTATGTCCTGACCAATTACCATGTGATCCAGAGCGAGGTCGATCCCACCTACGAGGGCTATTCCCGCCTATCCATTAAGCCCTCGGAGTCCCCGGATGACCGCATCGCCGCCAAGGTGGTGGCTTGGGACCGCCTTCTCGACCTGGCCCTCCTCAAGGTGGAGGCCAAGCCCGAATTTGTCTTTTCCCTGGACGACGCCGAGGAACGCCTCTCCCAGGGCGACCGGATCTACGCGATTGGCTCCCCCGTTGGCCTTGAGAACACGGTCACTTCGGGCATTGTCTCGGCCCTGGGCAGGCGGCTTTTGCCCACGGGGGAGGTCATGCAGGTGGATGCCCCCCTCAATCCGGGCAATTCCGGAGGCCCCCTCCTGGACGAGGGGGGCCGGACCGTGGGCGTAGTGTTTGCGGGCGCCCCGGCCTACCAGGGCCTTTCCTTCGCCATCCCCTCGGCCTGGGCCCTGAGGGTCCTTCCGGCGCTTTTTGACGGGGGAGAAGTCACCCGGGCCTGGATCGGCCTGGGCGTCACGGGACTTGGAGGCCGGGGCCAAGGCGGCCGGACCTCCGACCTGGAGGTGACCTACGCTTTTCCAGGCCTGGCCCGCAGCGTCTCAAGGCGGGATGTCCTCTCGACCCTGAACCAGTCCAGGCTCGGGGGCATCGCCTCCGCCCAGGCTGCCCTCCTGGGCCACCTGCCCGGGGAGCTCGTGTCCCTGGGCCTGGCCAATTCCCCCCAGGCCAGGATCCTGGCCCTGACGGAGAGGGCCTATGCGCCCCTGGAGGCTACGGCTTCCCTGGACCGGAAGGACCGGCTCTTCCCCATGCTCTTTGGGATGGAGATAAGCAGCCTGCCGGCCACCTTTCTTGAGCCTGAGTCCTTTAGCGTCTCCCGGATCATTCCTGGCTCGGTCGCCGACGAGGGGGGACTCTCGGAAAACGATCCGTTTTCCCTGCGTCGCTATGTAGTCGACAAGAAGTCCCGGGTGATCTATATCCAGATCCAGGTCAAGCAGCGGAAGGCCGGCTATCTAGAGGTCCTCCGCCAGCTTCCGGCCGCCCTAGACAGCCCGGACCTCCTCTAGTTAGCCCTCCAACGCTCCCCGCGCCCTTGCAAATTCCTCGGTATCCCTTATAGTTTCCCGCAGGGAGGCGACATGCCAGCGATAAAAGGTGAAAGCCCGAGGATCGTCAACCTAAGCGGTTCGCTCATCGTCGATCGTTCGGAAGGCCTCAAGGCCGAGTTGAGCGCCGCCTTATCCGAATCGTCCCAGGTCCTCGTCAGCCTGTCCCTCATAGAGGATCTCGACCTGGCCTGCCTCCAGGTGCTCTACGCCGCCCGGCGCCAGGCCGTGGCGGAGGGCAAGGATTTTCATTTTGTGGGGACAGTCCCATCCAGAATTGTCCGCCGTCTCGCCGCCTCAGGCTTTCTCCAAGGAAACCCCGAGCGGGCCGAGGATTTTGAGGCGGGACTCACGGATTTCAGTTAGCCTGGAGCCATTATGATAGACAAATTCAAGGCTGCGTTCCGGGAAGAGGCTTTTGAGCTCCTCACCCAGCTGGAGGATACCCTCCTTGAGCTGGAGTCCCAACCGAGGAACGGCGAGCTTATCAACGCCGCCTTTAGGGCGATCCACACGGTCAAGGGCTCCTCGGCGATGTTCGGGTTTGACACGATCAGCAAGTTTACCCACGAGATCGAAAGCGCCTTTGACCAGTGCCGCAATGGAACCCTCCCGGTGACCAAGGACTTTATCGGCCTTACCCTCAAGGCGAGGGACCAGCTGAGGAGCCTCCTGGACTATGATGAGCCGCCACCCCAGGAGCTCATCGAGGGCGGGGAGCTAATCCTGGTCCGCTACCGGGAGTATCTGTCCGGAGGGCATAAGGCCTCCGAGGCCCACGCGCCGGCCAGCCCCAAGGCCCAGGCCAGCCAGGACAAGCCCGAGGTCCGGGCGGCTCCAGACCCCCAGGGCCATGCTGGCTCCCAGGAGCAGGCTGCCCGAGTGGTCGATATCTCATCTGGGGCTCCCGCAAGCCCGGCGGCTTCCGACGGGCTTGGGGCCAGCCCTTCGACCTGGCGCATTTTTTTCAAGCCCAAGCCGGACATCTTCCACGATGGCACCCGGGTCCTCAACCTCGTCGAGGAGCTTGCGGGCCTTGGCGAGGCCGCCATCTATGCCCACACCGAGGCCATACCGGCCCTGGCGGAACTCCAGAGCGACCTCTCCTATTGCTGTTGGGACGTCATCCTCACCACCTCCAAGACGGAAAACGACATCAAGGATGTCTTTATCTTTGTCGAGGACCGGGCGGAGCTCAGGATCGAGAGGATAGCCAGCGAGGCCCTCGATGAGGAGGGCCGGGCCAAGCGCCTAGGGGAAATCCTGATCGAGCGCGGCCTGGTGTCCCGGTCCGACCTGAAAGAAGCCCTGGGTTCCCAGCGAAAGCTCGGGGAGGTGCTTGTGGAGAAAAAGATCGTCTCCCGGCCCGAGGTGGAATCCGCCTTGATCGAGCAGGAGCACCTAAAAAAGGTCCAGGACAAGGCCGAATCCTCGGCGGGCTCGATCCGGGTGGCCAGCGACAAGCTGGATGCCCTGGTCGACCTCGTGGGCGAGCTCGTGACCCTCCAGGCCCGCCTCGCCCAGACCTCCCTCGAGCTCAGGGACCCCTCCCTGGCCTCGATCTCCGAGCAGTTCGAGCGCCTCATCTCCCAGCTGCGGGACAACACCATGTCCATCCGCATGCTGCCCATAGGCTCGACTTTCAACAAGTTCCGCCGGGTGGTCCGGGACCTTTCCATCGAGCTGGGCAAGGAAGTCGAGCTCGTCACGGAGGGCGCGGACACGGAACTCGACAAGACAGTGATCGAAAAGCTCGGGGACCCCCTTGTCCACATTATCCGCAACAGCCTCGACCACGGGATTGAGGGTCCCGAGGAGCGCCTGGCCAAGGGCAAGCCCGCCAGGGGACGGTGGTCCTCTCGGCCCGGCACTCGGGGGCCTATGTCCTCATCCAGGTGTCCGACGACGGCAAGGGCCTCGACAAGGATGCCATCTACCAGAAGGCCATAGACCGGGGGCTTCTCTTCCCCGGCCAGGAGATGGCCGACGCCGATCTCTTCATGCTCATCTTCGCCCCGGGCTTCTCCACGGCCAAGGCCGTGACCACGGTCTCCGGCCGGGGGGTGGGCATGGATGTGGTCAAGCGGGAGATAGACTCCCTGGGCGGCATCGTGAGCCTCTCCACCGATCCCGGCAGGGGCCTCACGGTAACCCTCAAGATACCCCTGACCCTCGCCATCATCGAGGGCCTCCTCGTGAGGATCGAGAGCGAATTCTATGTGGTGCCCCTTTCCTCGGTGGACGGCTGCATAGAGATAAGCCGGGAGGAGCTCCGGGCCCTGGGGGAAAGGCGCATCCTCAGCTACCGGGATGACCTTGTGCCCTATATCTCCCTGCGCTCGACCTTTGACTCCCCGGGGGAGGAGCCTGCCATTGAGCAGCTGGTCATCGTCAATTCCCAGGACTCCCGAGTCGGCTTTGTCGTCGACCAGGTGGTCGGGGACTACCAGACCGTGATCAAGCCCCTAGGCCGGATGTTCCGGGACGTGGAAGGCCTGTCCGGGGCGACGATCCTTGGGGATGGCACTGTGGCCCTGATCCTCGATGTCAACCGCCTGGCCTTTGCGGTCCAGAGGGATACGGGCAAGAAGCCCTCGAAGGTCGGGGAAAGATGAGGAAGGGGGAAGACGGCCTTGGCGGCGGCCCTGGCGCCGGCTCAGACGCTTCCGGGAACCTAGGCGGCCGGGCGGGCGGAGGCATCTTGCCGGTCCAGGGCAATGTCCTTTCGGAGGCGGATTTTGGCAGGCTCTCGCGCTTTATCGAGAGCGAGCTAGGCATCAGGATGCCCGACACCAAGCGTATCATGCTCGAGTCGCGGCTCCAGAAGAGGATCCGCCATTTTGGCTTCCCGGGATTCCGGGAGTACGTGGACTTTGTCTTTTCCGACGAGGGCCGGCAGAGCGAGCTCATCAACATGATCGACGCCGTCACCACCAACAAGACGGATTTTTTCCGGGAGCCCGACCATTTTGAGTTCCTTGTGGAAAAGGTCCTTCCTGCCTGGATCGCCTCGAACGGGGGCACGATGTCCTTCTGGTCCGCGGGCTGCTCCACCGGGGAGGAGCCCTATACCCTCGCCATGGTGCTCGAGGAATTCCGCTCCGCCAACCCTCGGTTTGACTACCGGATCTTCGCGAGCGACCTCTCCACCCAGGTCCTGGAAAAGGCCGCCACGGCCATCTATGACGAGGAAAAGGCGGCCCCGATACCCATGAGCTACAAGAAGCGCTACCTCCTCAGGAGCAAGGACTCCTCCAGGTCCCAGGTCAGGGTCAAGCCCGAGCTCAGGGCCAAGGTAAACTTCGCGAGGATCAACTTCATGGACGCAAGCTATCCCGTCGAGGGGAAGTTCGATGTCGTCTTCTGCCGGAACGTGATCATCTATTTCGAGCGGCGGATCCAGGAGGCCATCCTGCGGAAGATCTGCGGCCACATACGCTCCGGCGGCTGGCTCATCCTTGGGCACTCGGAGACCCTGACGGGGATGGACATGCCCCTCAAGGGCGTCGCGCCCACGATCTACGCCAGGCAGTAGCGGCGAAAGGCGGAATGCACATGGCGAACACCATAAAGGTCATGATCGTAGACGACTCGGCCGTGGTGAGGCAGACCCTCAAGGAAGTCCTTGAGTCGGATCCCCAGATAGAGGTGGTCAACGTGGCCGCCGATCCCATCTTTGCCCAAAAGCACCTGGAGACCACAAGGCCAGACGTCATAATCACCGATGTCGAGATGCCGAGGATGGACGGCCTCACCTTCCTGCGCTCCATAATGGAGAAAAACCCCATCCCCGTGGTGGTCTGCTCCTCCAAGACCGAGGCGGGATCGGACAACGCGATCAAGGCCCTGGAGTACGGGGCCGTGGAGATCATCCAGAAGCCCAAGCTAGGGACCAAGCAGTTCCTCGAGGAGTCCTCGGTCAGGATCTGCGACGCGGTCAAGGCGGCCTATCTGTCCAGGAGCAAGCTCGTGGCCGGTCCCAGGAGGCCCCAGCCCGACCGGGAGATAGCCCCCAAGCTCACCGCCGATGTCATGCTGCCCAAGCCGGACTCCGACCGGGTCTTTGTGGAGACCACGGAGAAGGTCGTGATAGTCGGGGCCTCCACGGGCGGGACCGAGGCCCTGAGGGAATTCCTCGAGGCCTTTCCCGAGGACGCCCCGGGCATCGTCATAGTCCAGCACATGCCCGAGCATTTTACCGCCGCCTTCGCCAAGCGCCTGGATGGCCTATGCCGCATAACGGTAAAGGAGGCCGAGGACAACGACACGGTGGTCCGGGGCCGGGCCCTCATAGCCCCGGGCAATCGCCACACCCTCCTCAAAAGGTCCGGGGCGCGCTATTATGTGGAGGTCAAGGACGGCCCCCTGGTATGCAGGCACCGGCCTTCCGTGGACGTCCTCTTCAGGTCCGCCGCCCGCTACGCGGGCAAGAACGCGATAGGCGTCATAATGACGGGCATGGGGGATGACGGCTCCCGGGGCATGAAGGAGATGCATGACTCGGGGGCCCAGACCATCGCCCAGGACGAGGCCTCCTGCGTGGTCTTTGGGATGCCCAACGAGGCCATCAAGCTCGGCGGTGTGGACGTCGTCCTCGCCCTTTCCCAGATAGCCCCGGAAGTGCAGAGACGAGCGAGATGAGAAGGAGCTGAATGCCATGCCCAAAAAAATCCTGATCGTAGATGATTCGGCCGCCATCAGGCAGAGCATCTCGTTTATCCTCCGGCAGGAAGGCTACGAGACCGTGGAGGCC
>JAKPBN010000361.1 GCA_029778945.1 Spirochaetota bacterium | reverse complement strand
GGCCTCCTCGGCTCCAAGGCCTCCTTCTTCCCCGGAGAAAAGGCCGTGGTCAAGGTGATGAGCCCGGCTATCCTCCACAAGACCGAGCTGGGCGGGGTGGCGATCGTCCCCAACCACGGCAAGGCCATTCTGGACGCGATGGGCGACATGGAAGCCCGCCTGTCCGCCTATCCCGTCGACGGCTACACGGTCAACGAGTTTGTCCCCTTCGAGCCCCGCCTGGGCTACGAGCTGATCCTGGGCTGGAGATTCGCCGACGACTTTGGGCCCGTGGTCTCCTTTGGCCCCGGGGGCATCCATGCGGAATTCCTGGCGGGGGCCTTCAAGGAAGGGGCCGCGAGCCTCTTCCTCTCCGCCGAGGGCGCCACCAGGCAGTCCGTGTCCCGCTCCCTGGCCTCCAACGCCATGTGCACCCTCCTCTGCGCGGGCCTGCGGAACACGAGGCCCGTCCTGGGCGAGGAAGCCCTCCTCGACCTCATCATGGCCTTTGTCCAGGCCTCCCCGGCCCTCGCGGCCTCGGGGGTCAGGGAATTCGAGGTTAACCCCTTTGTGGTCGCCCCGGCCCTGAAAGGATCGGGATCGCGCATCGTGGCCCTCGACGTCCTGGCCAAGCTCGGCCCCCTGGCCCAGGGCCTCGGGCCCGACGCCTCGGGGGCCATCGTCAACCTGGCCCAGGCGGCCAGGCCCGTGGACAAGATCGGCCTCCTCCTCAAGCCTAAGAGCGCCGCCGTGGCGGGGGTCTCGGAGAAGGGCAACAACAACGGCCGGATCATCCTGCGCAACCTCCTGGACAACGGCTTTGACAAGGCCCACCTCCATGTGGTCAAGCCAGGCAGCAAGGAGATCGACGGTTGCCCCTGCAGCCCCGACTTCGCCTCCCTGCCGGAGAAGGTCGACCTGGCCGTCCTCTCCGTCCCGGCCCGCATGGCCGCCGAGGCCATAGCCTCGATAGCCGAGTCCGGCAAGGCCGAGACCATCATCGTCACCACCGGGGGCCTCGAGGAGAAGTCGGGCACCCAGAGCCTCGTGGACCGCATGAGGTCCAGCCTCGCGGCCTCGCGCCAGAGGCCCGGCAAGGGGCCCCTCATCAACGGCGGCAACTGCCTGGGCCTACGCTCCGTCCCGGGCAGCTACAACACCCTCTTTATCCCCGAGTACAAGCTCCCCATGCCCAAGGGCCCGGCCCTCCCCCTGGCCATCGTCTCCCAGTCCGGGGCCTTCGCGGTCAGCCGGGTGTCCAAGCATCCCACGATCAACCCCAAGTACCTGATAACCTGCGGCAACCAGATGGACCTCACGGTGGGCGACTATCTTGAGTGGCGAGCCGACGACCCCCAGCTCGAGCTCTTCGCGGCCTACGTCGAGGGCTTCAAGTCCCTGGACGGGGCCAAGGCCCTGAGGGCCGCCCGGAGGATCAAGGCCAGCGGGAGGCCCCTCCTCCTCTACCGGGCGGGCAGGACCGCCGCAGGGGCCAAGGCCAGCGCCTCCCATACGGCGAGCATAGCCGGGGACTGGGCCGTGACCCGGGCACTTTTCCGCGAGGCTGGGGCCGTGGTCCTGGAGAGCCTCGAGGACTTTGACGATGCCCTCACGGTCTTTTCCCTCCTCGGCGACCGCAGGATCGGGGGCCACAGGCTCGGCGCCATCTCCAACGCGGGCTTCGAGTGCGTGGCCATCGCCGACAGCCTGGGCATGCTGGAGCTCGCGGACTTCTCCCCGGCCACCAAGGCCAAACTTGAGGAGATGTTCGCCCGGGCCAAGGTGGGAGAGATCGTCGATGTGCACAATCCCCTCGACCTCACCCCGGGCTCGGGGGACTCAGGCTATATCGAGGGCTTCCGCCATATCCTGGAGGACCCCAACATAGACTGCGGGGTGGCGGGGATAGTCCCCCTCACCCCCGCGATGAACAGCCTGGCCGCAGGCCCCGACTCCCATGGGGAGGACGTGCTCAGGCCCGGCTCCCTCGTCGAGGCCTATGTCCGGCTCATGGCCGACTCCACCAAGCCCTGGGTCGCCTCCGTGGACGCGGGGACGCCCTACGACACCCTGGCCCGGGGCCTCGAGGCCGGGGGAGTGCCGGTGTTCCGGACCGTGGACCGGGCCCTCAGGATGCTCAGGCTCTGGATCGCCGCCCGGGAGGCCTAGGGCTAAGGGGCAAGCTTGACCGCCCGGAGGCCGGGGGCCTATAGTGGGGCAACGATGATAGTCGCCGCCCCGGCCCCCGGCCTCTCAGCCCTCCTCAGGAAGGCGGAGCTCTTCTCAAGCCTCCTCGATGACGACTTGGCCTATGTGGTCTCCCGGACAGACCGGCTGAGCCTCAAGTCGGGAGAGGGGGTTTTCCGCCAGGGGGACGAGGCCTCCCGCTTCTTTATCATCGAGTCCGGCGAGGTGGCCATCTACCAGAAGAGCGCCGATGGCCGAGAGATCGAGGTTGCCCGCTATGTCCAGGGCGACTGTCTGGGGGACTTCGAATTCGCCGTGGGCGCCCGCTTTTCCGGCGCAGCCCGGGCCGAGATCCCCTCGGTCCTCCTCGCCTTCCCGGGGGGAAGGCTCTCCCAGGCCGAGCTCCTCGCGGAAAGGCCGGACACCATGGCCCGCATCAGGCTCAGGGCGGCATCGATCGTCTCGGCCCGACTCCGCTCGACCCAGGCCTTGATTTCGCACAACTCGCCCTGGGTCAGGGAGCTCAGGCGCCAGATCTACACCGATCCTGGCACCGGCCTCTGGTCCAAGGCCTTCCTGGACGAGGAGCTGCCCCGGAGCGTGGAGAAGCCCACGTCTCTCCTCCTCCTCAAGCCCGACCGCTTCAAGGAGCTCAACGACGCCCACGGCCACTCCGCCGGGGACGCGGCCATGGAGAGGATCGCCGCCATCCTTTCCCAGGAGGTGGCCCGGATAGGCCGGGGCTGGGCCCTCCGCCTCCGGAGCAACGAGACCGCCCTCGTCCTCCCCCGTTGCGGCCCCGGTGAGGCCGTGGAGATCGCCCGCGGCCTCCGCGCCCAGATAGGGGCCCTCGACCTCTCAGGCGCCATCCCCCGCTGCAGCTTCCGCTTTAGCCTGAGCATGGCCCTGGCCACCTGGCCCCAGGACGGCGACGATTGGCGCCGCCTCGTGGATGACGCCTACGCCATCCTCACCAGGGCCTGGGCCGACGGCGGGGACAGGGTCTACCGCCTCAAGGCCCGGAAGGAGGCTGCGGGATGAGCGACCTCCGCCTGGACGCCCTGGCGGCCTCAAGGCTCTTTTCCTCCATGTCCCGGGAGGAACTCGCCCTGGTCGAGGGCTTCCTCGAGACAAGGCAGCTCGACCCGGGGGAGGTCCTCTTCCGGGAAGGGGAGGTCGGCTCGGAGCTCTATGTGGTGCGCTCCGGCGCCATGTCCTCCTGGGTCGCCCAGGACGACGGCTCCCGGCGGGAGCTCTACGGCTTCCATCCGGGCGACCACTTTGGGGAAATGGCCGTGATCGAGGCCGCCCCCCGCTCGGCCACCTGCTACGCCGTCGAGCGGACCGAGCTCTGGGTCCTCGCCGCCATCGACTTCTACCGCCTAGTCTGGGAGCATCCTATCCTGGGGGTGCGCATCCTCAATGGCCTCATCGGGGTGATGTCCCATTGGCTGGACGAGGCCTCGGGCTTCCTGGGGGACATGGTCCGCTGGGGCGAGGCCGCCCGCAAGCGCTCGGTCACGGACGACCTCTCGGGCCTCTTTAACCGCCGCTTCCTGGACGAGGCCCTGCGCCTCCGCTTTTCCCGGGGCTCCCCGGAGACCCGGGCCTCCAGCCTCCTCATGCTCGACATAGACCACTTTCGGGACATCAACTCGACCTTTGGGCCCGAGGCCGGGGACGCGGTCATAGCCAACGCGGGCACTGCCTTTGGGCGCATTGTCGCCGAGCCAGGCATAGCCGCCCGCCTCTCCGGGGACGAGTTCGCTGTCTTCCTGCCCGGCCAGGGCAAGGACGAGGCCCTGGCCCTGGCGGAAAGGCTCAGGGCCGCCGCGGAGGCCCTCTATCTGGAGTTCCGCACCGGCCCCGGCCAGGAACCCCGCAGGGTGAGCATCTCCGTGAGCATCGGGGTGGCCTCAGGCTCGCAAGCGGCCGACTCCCTCGTCAAGGACGCGGACAAAGCCCTCTACCTAGCCAAGGAAGGCGGCCGCAACCGGGTTCACAGCCTCTAGGAAAGCCTGCCCCAGTCGAGGATGGCCGCATCCAGGCCAGCGGCCTCGGCCCTTTCCAGGAGGGCCTTCGGATCCCCCCGGAAGCCCTCGGAGCCCAGGATCGTCAGGGAGCCGGGACAGGCTTCCTTGATCAAGGCCAGGGCCCCAAGGTCCTCGCCCAGGGGATCGAATAGCAGCGCCGAGGCCGCCAGGCCGCACTCCCCCACCGCCAGCTCGTAGAGCCTCCTGCAGATCCTCGCCTTCTCTTGGGCCGTGGCCCCTGGCCCGCCTTCGTCCCGGGCCTGGCAGACCACGGCCGCCCCATGGTCCCGGGCTAGGCCTAGGACCTCACTCGCCCGCTGGGGATCCTCGAGGTCCACCGAGTTGATCAGGGGCCGGCCGCCCACGAGGGGCAGGGCCTGGGCCAGGATCCGGGGGTCCCCGGAGTGGAGGCAAAGGGCTGCCCGGGCGAGTCCCGCGAGGGCAGTCACGAGGCACGAGAGGTCCTGCCCCTCATCCCGCCCCGCCAGGCCCAGCCGCAGATCGAGAGCCTTTGCGCCCCCATCCTCCTGGAGGACGGCCTCTGCGGCGGCCCCGTCAAAGTCGCCGGCGGCGAGATAGGCGGCAAAGGCAGGGGAGGTCCTCGGGTCCGCCCGGCCCCCGACGCGGAAGAGCCCGCGGCCTAGGGCCTGGGCCTCGTAGAGGGAGGCAAGGGCCGGCCGGGCCGCGGGCCGAGGCGGTATCGCATAACCCTTACCCAGGCTCGCGGCCAGGGCCGCGATGTGGGCCGGTCCCGTCCCGCAGCAGCCCCCCAGGAGGGCGACTCCGTGGCGGCCGGCCATGGCCGCGACCAGGGAGGCAAAGGCCTGGGCCTGGAGGGGCCAGACCGTCCGGCCTCCCGCCATGGCGGGGATGCCGGCGTTGGGCATAAAGCTTAAGGGCAGGGGCGAACTGGCCGCAAGCTCGGCAAGGCTGGGCTCAAGCTCGGCGGGCCCCCCGGAGCAGTTGAGGCCCAGGGCCAGGGGCTCATAGGGGGCAAGGATAGCCACCAGGGCCGCGAGGCTCGTGCCCACGAGGAGGTGGCCCCGGGCATCCACGGTGGCGGACACCACGGCGGGGAGGCCCAGCCCGCCCTCCGGGTCGGCCAGGGCGGCCAGGGCGGCCTTGACCTGCAGGGGGTCCTGGCAGGTCTCGACGATAGCCAGGTCGCAGCCCCCATCGGCCAGGCCCCGGGCCTGGGGGAGGTAGGAGGCCTTGAGTCCGGCCCAGTTGGAAAAGCCCAGGGAGGGAGACCTGTCCCCGGGCCCCATGGAGCCGGCCACATAGCGCCACTGCCCCGAGGCCGCCTCGGCGGCGTCCGCGGCCTGGCGGGCCAGGCGGGCGGCCGCAAGATTGACGCGATAGGCGAGCTCGGACGCATCGTGGATGAGCCTGCCGTCCAGGGCCAGGCCCTCGGCCGCCCAGGACTCGAGGCCCTGGGCCGAGGCCTGGAAGGTGGCGGTCTCCACAAGCTCGGAGCCGGCCTGGAAATAGGCCTCGTGGAGCTCGGCCAGCATCCCGGGGCCCTCCAGGGGCAGGAGGGCCAGGCGCTCCGGCGCGGCGGGGGCGAGGGCGAGGAGGACCGAGCCCGTGGAGCCATCCCCAAGGACGGGCCCCCGGGCACCCCGGTCGTCGGCCTGGCCCAGGAGGCGGGCCTTGAGGGCGAGCCTTCTGGAGGAGGAAGAATCCGAATGGGCCATGGCGGGGTACCTCCTGGCTTGGGGAAGCCTAGGCGCCTACTCTACCTTAGGCGGGGACAGGGGGGCAAGATCAGTACTGCAAAGAGAAACACTATGGGCCGTGGCCAGGCCGAGCTTGTGGCCAGGGTCACGGCCAGGGTATTTTAGGGTTTAGGTACTCCCTAAAGGAGAACTCCATGGCCAAACGCCCGATCCCCGTCCTTGTCTTCCTCATCGCCCTCGCCCTTCCCTCGAGCGCCCTCGACATCCTGGGCTCAGGCAGGCTCAGGACGGAAGCCCGCCAGGTCTCGGGCTTCCAGGCCGTGGAGATGGATGCCGTGGGCTACCTGAGGATCAGCCAGGGGAAGGCCTGGTCCCTGAGGATCACCCTCGATGACAATCTCCAGGAATTCTATGAGGCCCGGGTGAGCGCGGGGGTCCTCCACCTGGGCTTCCGCCCCGGGGCCACGGTGCGCAACCCCACCCGCCTCGTGGTCGACCTCACCCTGCCAGCCCTGGAAAGGCTCAGCCTCTCCGGGGCCTGCGAGGCCGAGATCGAAGGGGGCTTTGCGGGACCAAGCCTTGAGCTTGGGATAAGTGGAGCCGGGAGGATAGCCGGGCGCCTCGAGTACCGGAACCTGGCCCTGGGCCTTTCCGGCTCGGGCAGGCTCGTCCTTACCGGCAGCGCCGGGGAGCTTTCCGTCAAGGCCAGCGGCGCCGGGGATATCGACACTGCCGGCCTGCGCGCCCTCAGGGTGAAGGCCGAGCTCTCCGGGGCGGTTCGCCTGGTCGTGCGGGCCGCAGAGAGCCTCGACCTGGCCGCCTCCGGGGCCTCCGACGTGGTCTACCTGGGAGACCCCCGGGTCAGCAAGAAGCTGAGCGGCACCTCGCGCCTCCGCCGCTCCGGCCCCTAAAGCGGGACCGGGCCACGGAGCCAGAGGCGTAGCCGGAGCGTCAGGCACAGAGACACAGAGTTATTAAGGTAAGGATCGGGATTATCCCCCATCCATCTTTCCTCTGTGTCCTAACGCTTCGGCTCCGCTAGGCTTCGCTCCGTGGCGTGCATTCTCTTCTCTTACCCAAACAGGTGATAGACCGCGATGATCGGGGCGAAGAGGGAAGAGACCAGGGTCATCACCGTGATGAGGGTGTTGATCGAGGGTCCCGCCGTGTCCTTGAAGGGATCGCCCACGGTGTCGCCCACGACGGCCGCCTTGTGGGCGTCCGATCCCGGCCCGCCGCAGTTGCCGGCCTCGACATACTTCTTGGCGTTGTCCCAGAGGCCGCCGGCGTTGGACATGAAGAGGGCAAAGATCACACCTATGAAGATCGCCCCGCCCAGGAAGCCTCCCAGGGCTGCGGGCCCCAGGACAAAGCCCACGAGGAGGGGGAGGATGACGGCCAGGAAGGCCGGCAGGACCAGGGCCTTGAGGGCGCCCTCGGCCGCGAGGCCCACGCAGGTGGCGTAGTCGGGGTCGGCAGTCCCTAGGAGGATGCCCGGGATGTCCCGGAACTGGCGGCGGATCTCCTCGATCATCTTGAAGGCGTTCTTGGTCACCGCGAGCATGGTGAGGGCCGAGAAGACCGGGGGTATCATGGCCCCGAGGAAGATGCCCGAGAGCACCCAGGGGTTCTGGAGGCTGAGCACGAGGGAGACTCCTCCGGGGAGGTACTGCTCGATCTGCTCGGTGAAGGCCGCAAAGAGGGCCAGGACCGTGAGGGCCGCGGCGCTGATCGCGAAGCCCTTGGTGATGGCCTTGGCGGTGTTGCCCGCCGAGTCGAGGGCGTCGGCCCGCTCGACCACCTCCTCGCCCATGCCAGACATCTCGGCGATGCCCTTGGCGTTGTCCACGATGGGGCCATAGGCGTCATTGGCCACGACCACACCGGTCAGGGAGAGCATGCCCACGGCCGCGATGCCCACGCCGTAGATGCCCGGGAGGCCAAAGGCCTGGGCCGAGAAGTAGGAGACCAGGGTGGCCACCACGATGCCCACGATGGAGGGGACGATGGAGATAAAGCCGTAGGAGAGTCCCTGGATGATGGTGAGGGCGGGTCCGGACTTGGCCATGTCCGCGGTCCTGCGCACGGGGCCAAAGTTGTCGTCCGTGAAGTAGTCCGTGGTGAAGCCCACCACGACACCCACGATGAGGCCGGAGATCGTGGCGATCAGGGCGCCCTTGTTCCAGCCCATGGCAAAGAAGAGGATGCTGGCCAGGATGGAGTAGATGACGCAGGAGAAGACCGTGCCCAGGTTGAGGGCCGTGCCGGGCTTGCCGTTCTTCCCTACCCGGACAAGCTGGATGCCTATGATCGAGGAGACGATGCCCACGATCGCGAGGATCAGGGGCAGGACGGTATAGAAGGCCCGGTCCGCGGCGGTGAAGCCCGAGGAGATGAAGCCCGTGGTGCCGATGAGCATGGCCGCGACAGCCGAGGCCACGTAGGAGTCGAAGATGTCGGCGCCCATGCCGGCCACGTCACCCACATTGTCGCCAACGTTGTCCGCGATCACGGCGGGGTTCCGGGGGTCGTCCTCGGGAATGCCGGCCTCGACCTTGCCCACGAGGTCGGCGGCTATGTCCGCCGTCTTGGTGTAGATGCCGCCCCCCGCCTTGGCGAGGAGGGCGAGGGAGGAGGCGCCAAAGGAGAAGCCCAGGACTATCTCGGGGTCATGGGTCAGGTAGTAGATCAGGGACATGCCAAAGACCGCGATGCCGACCATGGCCAGGCCCAGGACGGAGCCGGCGCGATAGGCGACATCAAAGGCCGCGTTGAGCGAGCGGCCGGCGGCCGTGGCGGTGCGCATATTGGCGCGGACGGCGACCGACATGCCCAGGTAGCCGGCCAGGGCCGAGCAGAAGGCGCCGACCAGGAAGGCTCCGGCGGTCATGAGTCCCCGCAAGGGGCCCTCGGAGCCGAAGGAGAAGACCAGGGCTAGGACTATTCCCAGGACGGCCGAAACGCCTATCAGGGCCGTGTAGAGGCGCCGGAGGTAGGCCCAGGCCCCGTCCTTGATCGCCGCGGCGATCTTGAGCGCCTTGGCCGAGCCGCCGTCCTGGCGCTTTACCCAGGCGTTGATGACAAGGGAAATGGCGAGCGAGACGAGACCCAGGGCCATTCCGATAAAGAGCCACAGATCGTTGTTCATGCTAGAATCCCCGCACGTGTTGAATTATGCCGGGGCAGACCGCTGGATGCCTTGCGACGCGTCCCGGCTGGGCCAGTATAGGCCCGCCAGGACGGGTCGTAAAGCGAGAAATCAGGCGGGCTCGTCGAAGAGCCAGGTGGAGAGGTAGCGCTCCCCCGTATCAGGCAGGACCACGACTATGACCTTGCCGGCGTTCTCCGGCTTCTTGCCCAGCTCAAGGGCGGCCCAGAGGGCGGCCCCGGAGGAGATGCCCACAAGGACGCCCTCCTCCTTGGCCAGCCTCCGCGCGGCCGCCCCGGCGTCCTCGTGGCGGACCGTGACCACCTGGTCGACAAGGTCCTTGCGGTAGACCTGGGGGACAAAGCCCGGGGCCAGGCCCTGGAGCTTGTGGGGTCCGGGGCTGCCCCCGGAGAGCACGGGGGAGTCCGCAGGCTCGACGGCCACGGCCCTGAAGGCGGGCTTCCTCGCCTTGATCACCTCGGCTACCCCGGCTATCGTGCCCCCCGTGCCGACCCCGGCCACGAGGATGTCGATCTTGCCCTCGGTGTCCCTCCAGATCTCCTCGGCGGTGGTCCTGCGGTGGATCCCTGGGTTGGCGGGATTGGCGAACTGCATGGGGAGGAAGGAGCCGGGGGTGGCGGCGGCCAGCTCCTCGGCCTTGGCTATGGCGCCCTTCATGCCTTTAGGCCCCTCGGTGAGGACAAGCTCGGCCCCAAAGGCCGCGAGGAGCTTGCGGCGCTCGATGCTCATCGTCTCCGGCATGGTCAGGATTATGCGATAGCCCTTGGCGGCGGCCACGGCAGCCAGGGCAATGCCCGTGTTGCCGCTCGTGGGCTCGATGATCACCGAGCCCTGCTTTAACAGGCCCTTTTTCTCCGCATCCTCGATCATCGCAAGGCCGATCCTGTCCTTGACGCTGGACCAGGGGTTAAAGGACTCGAGCTTGGCCAGGACTGTCGCCTGGACCTCGGCTCCACCCTGGTGAATGCGGACGAGGGGGGTGTTGCCTATCAGGTCGGTGATGCTCTCCGCGTATTTCATGGTCTTCTCCTTGGTTCATGGCTAGATAAAGTATTCCGGCTGGCCCCGGACGGCGGCCACCGTGGCCAATGTCTTGGCGCCCAGGTAGTCCCGGACCGCCTGCTCGAGGCCTCCCCAGAGGCTCCTCGCCCCGCAGTCGGAGGACCGGGGACAGGCCTCGGGGTCGTGGGTACATTCAAGGAGGGACAGACGTCCCTCCAGCACCTCCACGACGGTATACAGGTCGATATCCTCCGGGGCCTTGGCCAGGACATAGCCACCCTTGGCCCCCCTCACGGAGCGTATGAGGCCGGCCCCAAGGAGGCTTGCCGCAAGCTTGGACAGGTATTTCTCCGGAATAGCCTGCCTGACCGCGATGCTATGGAGGTCCACGGTCTCTCCCGAGGCCCGCTCCGCTAGGTCGATGAGGAGGCGCAGGCCATAGCGAGAACGGGTAGAGATAATCGACATCAATACTCTCCTATTTCTACCTTTTTAGTATACTTTAAGAATATCAATACTGTCAATAGATACAATATCGCCCGCCTCGCCTGCGCATTGAACGCCAAGGCCATTGGGACTAGTATAGGCCCCTGTGATTCGGGCTCGTGGAGGAAGGTCTATGGCTGATGGGACAGGGCAGATGGTGGAGGCCGAGGCGGGGACGGCGGAAAAGGCCTCCAGACTCGCCCTTACGGTGGGGGCCCTGGGCATTGTCTTTGGCGACATCGGGACCTCACCCCTCTATGCGCTGCGGGAATGCTTTTCCCCCGAGCGGGGGGTGGGCACCAGCCCGGAAGTCGTCCTGGGAGTGGTATCCCTCCTCCTCTGGTCCATAACCCTCGTGGTCTGCGTCAAATACCTGGCCTTTGTCGTGCGGGCGGACAACAAGGGCGAGGGCGGCATCCTTGCCTTGGTCAGCCTGGTCGGGCGGGGCCTCAAGGACAAGTCCAGCAAGGGAAAGACGGCTACCATAGCCGTCCTGGGCATCCTCGGGGCCGCCCTCCTCTATTCCGACGGCGTCATCACCCCGGCCGTCTCCGTCCTGTCCGCTGTCGAGGGCCTCGAGGTGATCGCGCCTTCCCTGAAGCCCTACATTGTGCCCATCTCCCTGGTCATCCTC
>JAKPBN010000353.1 GCA_029778945.1 Spirochaetota bacterium | reverse complement strand
ATGTCCCCGGAGCCGATGATCACGGCGTCCTTGCCGGGAAGGTAGCCCTCGATGTTCACGAGGCGCTGGGCAAGCCCGGCGGTAAAGACCCCGGCGGGCCTCGCCCCGGGGATGCGGATGTTGCCCCGGTTCCTCTCCCGGCAGCCCATGGCCAGGACCACGGCCCGGGCCTGGATCCTCAGGACCCCCTGCTCGGCGCTGACGCAGGTCAGGAGCTTGCGGTCCCCGTCGGTCTCCATCCCGATGACGGTAGTGCCCAGGAAGGGCCTGATCGGGCTGGCGCCGACCCGGTCCTCGAAGCGGCCGGCGAACTCGGGCCCCGAGAGCTCCTCGTCGAATTCGATCAGGCCAAAGCCGTTGTGGATGCACTGCATCAGGATCCCGCCCAGCTCGGCCTCGCGCTCCAGGATGGCGCAGGCAAGGCCCCGGCCGGCCAGCTCGAGGGCCGCGGCCATCCCGGCCGCCCCGCCGCCCACCACGACGGCGTCAAAGCTTAGTTCCTTCATAGCTCACCCCTCAGGACCTGGCTGCCCTCGCCGCGCTTGGTGATCTCCGCGTAGCTCATGCCCGTCTCCCGCATGATTATCTTGATGATCTTGTAGGTGCAAAAGCCGCCCTGGCAGCGGCCCATCTGGGCCCGGGTAAAGTACTTGATCCCGTCCAGGGTCGTATGGCCCCGGCGGATAGCCTCCACAATCTCGGCCTCGCTCACCTCCTCGCAGCGGCAGACAATCTCCCCGTAGGCGGGATCCTTGCGCACGAGCTCGTCGAGCTGGAAGGGCGAGAGCTCCCGGGCCCGGGGGAGCTTGTGCATGATGGGGTCCCAGTCGGCCTTCTCGACGAGCCGGAGGCCCGCCTTCTTCAGGAGGTCCTTCACATACTCGCCGATCGCGGGGCTCGCGGTGAGGCCCGGGGACTGGATGCCCGCCACCTGGATCAGGCCTGGGACCAGGGCGGAGGCGTCGATATAGAAGTCCTCGTCGATCACCGAGCGTATGCCCGCAAAGCTCGTGATCACGTCCCCCTCGGAGATCGAGGGAACCATGGTCCGGGCGCTCTTGAGGATCGTGTCTAGCTGCTCCCTCGTGGTGGAGAAGGCCTCCTTGTCGTCCACCCTGGTCGCGGTGGGGCCTATGAGGACCGTGCCCTCGACGGTGGGCACGATGAGCATGCCCTTGGAGATCGAGGTGGGCACCGGAAAGACCACCCGGTCGGGCTTGGCCTTGGTCTGGCGGTCCAGGAGGTAGTACTCGCCCTTGCGGCCGTGGACCAGGAAATCCTCGGCCCCAAAGGCCTTGGAGACCTCGTCCGCAAAGAGGCCGGCCGCGTTGACCACATAGCGGGCCTTGATGGAGCGGCCGTCGGCCGCCCTGACCGTCCACCAGTCGCCCTTGCGCTCGGCGGCCTCGACCTTAAAGGAGGTGATGAGGCTCGTCCCGTTCTTGACGGCGTTTTCCACGAGGGAAAAGACAAAGCGGTAGGGCTCGACAATGCCGCCCCCGGGAACATAGAGGCCGCCCACGGTGTCCTGGGATAGCTTGGGCTCGAGCTCGAGCATCCGGTCCCGGGAGCACATCTCGATCCCGATCACATGGTTCTCGACGCCCTGCATATAGAGCTGCTCCACGGAGCGCATCTCGTCCTCGTGGAGGGCCACGACCACGATTCCGCAGCGCTCGAAGGGAAAGTCGAGCTCGGCCTTGAGACGGTCGAACATCATGGCCCCCTGGATCTCCAGGCGGGCCTTGAGATAGTGGCCGCTGTGGTGGAAGCCTCCGTGGACAATGCCGGAGTTGGCCTTGGAGATCCCAAAGGAGACGTCGACCTCCTTTTCCACCAGAGCCACATCGAGCTCGTAGGCCGAGAGCCTCCGGGCAATATTGGCCCCGCTTACCCCGGCGCCGATGACGGCGACGTCAAAGCTGTCCGCTGCGCCCTTCACTCGTCCTCCTTTGCCCGCCGCTTGAGCTAAGCCCGCGGACCTAGGCAGTCAGTATAAACCCTGGCTGGAAGCGGCGAGGACCATAGTAGGCCTAGAAAGCCTTGTATTCCCGCTTTTTAAACATATATAATTCATAGTGCCGTGTTAATTCAAAGGCGATTGCTCCGCCCCGTCCTCGAAGCCCTG
>JAKPBN010000331.1 GCA_029778945.1 Spirochaetota bacterium | reverse complement strand
GGCCTCGAGTTCGAGCTCGGCCAGGGTACCGCCCTCTCGGGGACAGTCCTCGCCGCCAATGGCCTTGCCTCCCTCGAATACCGGATCAACGGCTCGGCCTACCAGAAGGCCAGCCTGGGCAAGGCCCAGGGCAGCGCCGGCTCCCAGGCCTATTCCTGTCCCCTTCCTCCGGGGCTTCCCCGGGAAAGGCTCGTCGTCGAGCTCAAGGCCAAGGACCTCCTAGGCCTCGAGACCCTGGCCCGCTACGATTTCCACAACATCCTCAAGGCCCAGGCCGGCTCCCCTCCGGCGGACACCGCCCCCGCCCTGCGCTTCTGGGATCCCGCCCTTGGCCCTAGTGGTCCCGGGGGCGGAGAGGCCCCCCATGTAAGCCTTGCCCCGGGCCAGGCCCTCGAGGGCTGGTGGAACGGCCGGCCCCTGAAGTCCCTCGGCCTCGTCTCCCCCGCGCCGGCCCTGGCGGCGGCCCTGGCTCCAAGCTTCGAGGGCGGCCTCCTCAGGCTCGAGGCCAAGGCCGAGCTCACGACCGGCGCCAGCCTGAGACTCCGGGCCATCACGGTGGACGGCGACAGCTTTGACTGGGGGCCCTTCTCCCTGGCTATCGATGGGGCCGCCCCAGTCCTGAGGGTCGAGTCCCCGGCCAAGGACAGCTGGCAAAAGGCCAGTCTCCGGGTCGCAGGCCAGGCCGAGGACCCCAATGGCATTTCCGCGGTGGAGGTTTCCGTGAATGGCGGACCCTTCTCCGCCCTCGGATCCTCGGCGGCCCCAGGGACCTTTGACGCCCCCCTTTCCCTCGAGGGCCTTGTCGACGGGCCCGTGAGCCTCGATTTCCGGGCCCGGGACGGGGCCGGCCGGGAAAGCCACGTTGTGCGCTATCTAACCAAGGACTCCGTGGCCCCCCTCGTCACCCAGGTGCTTCCGGGCCCGGAGGAGGCGGTGAACGGCACCACGACCTTTATCGGCCTTGCCACCGACTCTGGCAGGCTCGAGGCCTTAAGCTTTGTCCCGGCCGGGGAGGCCATAGCCCCCGGGCCGGTCTTCGCCCACACCCTCGACCTGGCCAAGCTCCCCCTGCCCCTCCCGGAGGGAAACGGCTTCCAGGCCCGGGATAAGGCGGGCAACGTCAGTCTCCTCCAGCCCCTGCTCCGGGTCGATGACTCCAAGGACAGGCCCGTGATCGACATCCAGTCCCCGACCGAGCTCGAGGTCCTGCGTTCGGACTTTGTGGTCTCCGGGGCCGTCTATGACGATGACGGGGTCGCCTCCCTCCAGTACCGCATCGACGGCGGGGCCTGGGCCACGGTGGAGATCAAGGGCTCGAGCTTTAGCCTCCCCCAGGCCCTGGCCGACCGGGGAGAGAACGAGCACCTCATCGAGGCCCAGGCCGAGGACATCTACGGGGTGAAGAGCCAGATCGTCACCCGCCGCTATCGTGTGTCCAAGGAGGAGCCCACGGCCCTCTTGGCCCTGCCCGCCCTGGAGAGCCCCGTGAGGGGCCATGTGAGCCTCTCAGGCTCGGCCCGGGACGCCAACGGCATCGAATCCCTCGCCCTCTCCTTTGAC
>JAKPBN010000329.1 GCA_029778945.1 Spirochaetota bacterium | reverse complement strand
TCGACCCGGCTTGCCCCTCCATTGGCAGGGACCGTCAGATAGCCGATGTTCATGCTCGTCACATTATGGAAAAAATGCGAGCCCAGGGAGGAATCCACCTGGAAGCCCGGCAGGTCGGCCTCCACGATCATCCTTACATGGGCGATCTGGGAAAAGACCACGGGGACACCGAGCCAGGGATCCCGGGTTCCCCAGCGGCCTGGACCGACCAGGACATAACGCCGCCCGGCGAGGCCCAGCTCCTTGTCGAGGGACTCGATCTCCAGGGCTATGTCCCTGGTCCTCGACCGGTCAAAGCGGCCGGGATCGACCCATACGACGTCGGTTATGCCCTCATCCCTGCCGTTTCCCATGCTTCGCTCGGAGATGATAAAGCAGGAGTCGGGATCCTCCTCCCCAAGCTCGATCTCGATCTTGGACTCGCCCCGGATGAGGGGCTTGAGCTGGAGAAGATAGAGGGCGGCCTGGCCCGAGGCCTCGTCGAGGTTGAGGGCATACTCGATCTCCACCGGGGTGCCCATCGACCGGGAGCCAATGTCGAGAATCATGTCCAGGGCCTGGGCAAAGGGAAGGGCATCGTTTTTCAGGATGTTCGCAAAATCCACAAAGCGCGGTCCCCTGGCTCCGGTACCCGGAACCACCCGATCGTTCTCCATGTCATAGGTTGAGGCCAGGAGGGCAAAAGAGGGGTCTGCCTCGGCCTCGGAAAGGTCAAGATCCACGAGGGCCGCGTCCTCGCCCTGGGAAAAATCCGGATCCACCCGCTCCATATCGACGGCCCTAAAGGACCGCTGGGAGGCCTCCCGGGCCCGGGCGGGGGCCACGACATCGAGCTTGGGCCAGCGGGGGCAGAACTGGTGGGCAGGCCCGCCCTCGACCACATAGGCGCCAAGGCCTAGGGCGGCCACGCAGAGGCCTTCCTCGGGCTTGACGTAGGAGACCGGATAGTAGTTGAAGGACTGGGCCGTCCCCGAGGCATGGGGGTAGAAATAGCGGCCCCGGCGGCTCCCCACGAGCTCCTGGAGGACAATGGCCATGCGCTCCTCCTCCATCTTGTAGTGGGCAGCGTCAAAATAGGCCCTCGCCTTTGCGGAAAAGAGGCTGGCGTAGATGAGCCTGATCGCGTCACAGAGCTGGCTGAGCCTGACCTCGGGCTCGGGATGGGCATTGGGGATGACATAGGTGTCATAGATGCCCGAGAAGGGCACGAGGAGCATGTCCTCAAAAAGGCCCGAGGACCTGACCGCCAGGGGCTTGCCCGTCACAGTCAGAAAGCGCCTGAGCCTATCCACGAGGCCCGGGGGAAGGGGGGCCTCGAGGAAGCGCACGGCCACCGCCTCGGGAGGGGCCTCATAATAGGCAAAGGACCAAAGGTTGTTCAGCTCCAGGAAGCGCTCGAACTCATCGATGCCGATAAAGGCCGTGAAGGGCACCTTGATGCTTATGTCCCCCAGGTATTGCCGGAAGTCCAGGTTTTCCAGGAGGCTCCGGATAAAGATCAGGCCCCGGCCCTTCCCTCCCACTGAGCCATCCCCCAGGCGCATCATGCAGTTCTCGCCGCCGCAGAGGCTCTCGTCGAAGCCGGGAACCATGCCCCTGGACTTGTCCCTCCTCGCGACCGCGACAACCCTCTCCAGAAAGTCCCGAAGCTCTTGGACGGTCCCGAAGTCATCCACCCTATAGCTTTTGAGGAGCTTGGCGAACTGGATCTCCCCGCGGGCCAGGAGCCAGGCCGAGAAATGGTTGCGGTTCGCGTGCCTGAGGAGGCAGTCCTGGGGAACCGTCGCGAGGCGATCCATAAACTCCCGCATGTTTCTGGCCTCGGCTATCACCTGGCCCTCGGAGTCGCGGAACTTGAAAGAGCCAAACCCGAGGTTTTCCTGGAGAAAAAGGGCGAGCTCATGCTCGAGGGATTCCGAGTCCTTGTGGGCAAAGGTGGCGCCCAGGGAATAGGCCTTTTCGCGCACCCCCTCCTCGCTGGACTGGATCATCACCGGCAAGTCCGCGAGCCGCGTCTTGGCCATGCGCAGGAAGTCGAAGCCCGCCTCGCCCTCCAGCCTCCCCCCCTTGGGAAAGCGCATGTCCGAGATCACCGCCAGGATATAGGGCTCATAGCGCAGGAAGAGCTCCGCCGCCTCCTCATAGCTCGAGGCCAGCAGGACCTTGGGGCGCGCGCTGATCCTGAGGAGCTTGTAGGTCTCGACCGAGCCCTCCTCCTCGACCAGGGCCTGGGTCTGCTTGAGGACAACCTTGTAGAGCACCGGGAGGTAGCGGGAGTAGTAGCGGACCGAATCCTCTATAAGGAGTATCACCCTCACAAGGCCCGTCCTCGTGTCGGCGTCCACATTGTGAAGGTCCTCGACATACTTGATCATGCCCACAAAGAGCTTGGAGTAGCCGTTCCACACAAAGACCCGATCGAATACCGCAAGCTCCGGGCGGGTAGGCCCGAGGGCCTGGAGACCGGAGTTGTTGGTGACTAGGAGAAGCACTGGAATGGCCGGCCATAGCCCCTTCATCGACCGGGCGAGGCGTATGGGCTTCTCAAAATCGAGGCCGGCCATGATGATGACAAGGCTAAACTTGCCTCCGTAAAAGAGGTCGAGGGCGGATTCCTCGTCGTAGGCGCAGGTCACCCTTGGAATGGTGTTCAGGTTGAGCTTGAAGTATTCCCCATAGATCTGCTCCGTGAGGACCCCGTCGGACTCGACCACAAAGGAATCGTAGAGGGAACCAACGAGGAGTACCTCCCTCACCCGGTTCTTCATGAGGTCATGGAAGATGTTGCGTTCCCTGCGGGCCTCATCGTAGGCCGCCACCAGCTCATTGAAATACATGGCAGGATAATACCTTGACGGGCGGGGTGGCGGAAGCCATGTATCTCTAAGGGGTCAGACCCCTAAGAAAATTCCAAAATCGCGCTCTCATAGAGCTCTTTGAGCCAATTAGGCAGGATCCTTCCCAGAATCTCCGACCGGCGGTGAAGGAAATGCCATAGTCCGCAGAAGGGCCAGGCGAGGGGTGAACGACAGAGGCCCGCCTCGCAGGGGTTGCGGTGGATATACTCGATTATGCGGCGGAACTCTTCCCTTCCCTCGATTATGCGAGAGAAAAAGCGATCGCCCCAGAAATAGCCGTTTAGCCCATGGCGCCGGTTATACCTGATCGCGAAGACCTGGAGTATCCATTTCATGATCATGGACAGGGACTCCCCCAAGGCGGGCTTGATGATGAGATGGAAGTGGTTGCCCATGATGCAGAAATCCTCGACCCGAAAGCGATAGTGCTTCTTGGCCTCCGCGAGGACTCCCAGGAAGAGGAGCTTGGCCGACCTTGGCTCAAGGAGAAATTCCTGCCTATTGGCCCTGGCTGAGACATGGTAGCGGGCGCCATCCCGGAGCAGCCTGAGTCCGCGCATGGATTGTCCACGCCCGGGGATGATAGGCTCCGATTGACCCGCGAAAAGAAAAGGGACAAAAAAAGGGGAGCCGCAAGGCGCGGCTCCCCTTTCGGACACAGGTCCGACCTACAAGAATGGGTCTTAGACGAGGCCCTGGGCGATCATGGCATCGGCGACTTTCTTGAAGCCGGCGATGTTGGCGCCCACGACGTAATTCCCCTCAAAGCCGTACTGCTTTGCGGTCTCGTAGGCGGTCTTGTGGATATTGATCATGATCTCATGGAGGCGATGGTCGACTTCCTCGGCGTTCCATGCCAGGCGCATGGAGTTCTGGCTCATCTCGAGGCCCGAGGTGGCGACTCCGCCGGCATTGGCGGCCTTGCCGGGGGCGAAGGGTATCTTCTTCTCGATGAAGAGCTTCCAGGCCTCGGGGGTGCAACCCATGTTCGAGGTCTCGACCACGACCTTGACGCCATTGGCCAGGAGGGTCTTGGCGTCCTCGCCATTGAGCTCGTTCTGGATCGCGCAGGGCATGGCGATATCGACCTTCTGCTCCCAGGGCTTGCGGCCGGGGAAGAACTTGGCGCCCGGGAACTTCTTGACGTAGGTCTCGACCTTGTTCCGGTCGATCACGAGCATCTGCTCGAGGTAGTCCCACTTTTCCTTGGTGCCGATCCCATCGGGGTCGAAGACATAGCCGTCGGGACCGGAGATGGTGACAACCTTGGCCCCAAGCTGGCTGGCCTTGATGCAGACACCCCAGGCCACGTTGCCGAAGCCGGAGACCGAGACGGTCTTGCCCTTGAGGCTGTCGCCCTTGAGCTTGAGCATCTCTTCAGCGAAATAGGTGGAGCCGAAGCCCGTGGCCTCGGGGCGGACGAGGGAGCCGCCAAAGGAGAGGCCCTTGCCGGTGAGGACGCCGGAGAATTCGTTGGCAAGGCGCTTGTACTGGCCAAAGAGGTAGCCGACTTCCCTGCCGCCAACGCCGATGTCGCCCGCAGGCACGTCGGTGTCGGGGCCGATATGGCGGAAAAGCTCCGTCATAAATGACTGGCAGAAACGCATGATCTCGTTGTCCGACTTGCCGTTGGGATCGAAATCGGAGCCGCCCTTGCCGCCACCCATGGGGAGGCCCGTCAGGGAGTTCTTGAATATCTGCTCAAAACCGAGGAATTTCAGGGTGGAGAGCTGGACCTTGGGATGGAAGCGAAGGCCGCCCTTGTAGGGGCCGATAGCGCTGTTGAACTGGCAGCGATAGCCGCGGTTGACATGATACTCGCCCTTGTCATCGATCCAGGGCACACGGAAAATGACCGTGCGCTCAGGCTCGGTGATGCGCTCGAGAATCCTCTGGGATTTGTACTTGGGCTCGGCATCGATAAGCGGGCTTATCGACTCTAGGACCTCTTCTACGGCCTGGAGAAACTCGGTTTCCCAGGAATAGCGAGCCTTCAAATCGTCGAGGACCTGCTTTATGTAGGCGTTCATCATGCCCTCCTTAAACTGACATGAACCAGTGAGAGTAATAGGGAAACCCCGAGGTAACCCACCGACATTGTATACCAAGATATCTATTAGGGCAAGGAAATTTACCATATTCAAAATACGATTTCATATTCCAAAATTTCGAGGTATTTAGAGACGTTTTTCTCCCTAGGGGTCTGACCCCTCCTTAGTTTCTTGGCCGACCTAGCGGAGGCGCTTTACGGTGCTAAAGAGCTTGGACAGCTGGGGACTTGACGGGAGAGCGGCGGAAACCGCGGGTTTGGATTGTGCCGAAGTCCCTGTCCCCTGGGGGGCGGGGGCGGTAACCTCATCGCCGGCATTGATTGTGTCAAAGAAGCCGGCGGCCTTGAGATCGCCCTCACACACCTCCTCATCGAGACGGGTCACCGTAAACTCGCCCATGACCGAGGAGCTGGCGAAGCTCGGTCCAAGGCCCTCGGCCAGGACCGACAGCTCGCCTTTTTTTATCACCAGAAGCCTATCCCCAAGCTTGAGGCCATCCTGGGATCCAAGGTCCACCAAGGCCCTGCCCTGGCTTCGCCTGAGCAGGCGCCCCTTGACCTGGAAGGCGCCATCGATGAGTCCGGCAAGGCGCATGGTCGCGTCCTTGACCCTATCGTTGCCGGAGCGATAGGCGGTATAGGCCACGGCCGGGCTGCCCGTCCTTCCAACCCGTATATCGGCCCCGAGCTGGATATCCCGCTCGTGCTCGGCCAGGCTAAAGAGGACGTAGTAGTCGGCCCCGGCCTCCCGGGCCTTCCTGAAAGCCTCCGCCGGGCTCGAGACCGCCGCGGCCAAGGGGAGAATGCGGATTCTCGAGGAGGAAGCCAGCTGATCCACGAGGTAGCGGAGGAAAATAGGGGGGCTGGCCGGATGCGCCGTCTCCTCCAGCTGAGGGAGGAGGAAAAACGCCACCTTGTACGGGCGCTTGGGCAGGTCGAACTGGTCTATTCGCCAGTTTCGGCCCACGCTATCGGCAAGGAGGCTGTCCCAGGACTCTATGGCATCCCGAACCGTTGTGTCCGCATGGCCCGTGGAATCCAGGAACTGGAGCTCGGTGAGCTGGCGGGCGGGCCGGCCCCGCTTCCTGAGCAGCTCCGCATAGAGCATCCGGCCGCGCTTGGCGTCGGGATAGAGGGTCAGACCCCGGCGGTATTCCACGGCCGCCTGGTCAAAGAGGCTCCTCGCCTCAAAGAGGGCGCCCCGGTCAAAATGCCAGTCCGCATAGGGACTGCGGGCCGGGGACTCCATGGGCAGGCTGTCCATGAGGAGGCCCTCGAGGGCGAGGCGCAGGACCTCGTCATCCTCGGCGAGGGCGAGGGCCTGGCGGAAGGAATAGAGGGCATCGCTGGGCTTTCCCAATGCCGCTTGGGAAAGGCCGAGGGTATACCAGGCGCCCTGGTCCTTCCTGTCCCGGGCAAGGCCCTCTCGCATGGCGGCTATAGCCCCGGCGTAGTCCCCGCCCTGGTAGAGGAGGGATCCGACAAGACGGCGGGCCTCGCCCCAGGAAGGCGCAAGCTCCAGGGCGTTCCGGGCATGGAAGAGGGCCTTGTCCTGGTTGCCGAGCTGGGAAGCCAGGCGGGCGGCGGTCAGCTGGACCCTGCGGTCCGAGCCATGGGCGCGCAGGGCCCGGTCTATCAGGGCCGACGCGTCATCCCTGCGGCCCTGGTCGGCGGCGATCAGGGCGAGGGAGAGAAGGGCCCGCGCGTTCTGGGGGGAGATCCTCAGGGAATCCTCGAGCTTGCCCCGGGCCTCGGTTTTTTTTCCCTGGGCCAGGTCGAGGAGGGATAGGCCGAAGCGGCTGTCAAG
>JAKPBN010000321.1 GCA_029778945.1 Spirochaetota bacterium | reverse complement strand
GGCGGCCACAAGGACCATAGCGACCATAATGGCGAGGAAGGCAACGGCGAATGTCTTTTTCATCAACATCTCCTTTGGGAATGACTTTGAGTCAAGCCACTGAATAATAGCCACCATTCCGGCCAAAAAGCAATCGCTAGATTATTCCGGCAGCTCGCTGACGATCGCGACGCCCGAGCTCGCCCCGATCCGGTCGGCCCCGGCGTCGAGCATATGGATGGCGTCGTGGTAGGAGCGGATCCCCCCGGAGGCCTTGACCTTGAGCTTGTCCCCCACGGTCTTCTTCATGAGCCGGACATCCTCGGCGGTGGCCCCGCCGGTGCCAAAGCCCGTGGAAGTCTTGACAAAATGGGCCCCGGCCCTGGCCGCGGCCTCGCAGGCCTTTACCTTCTCCGGATCCGAGAGGTAGCAGGTCTCGATGATGACCTTGACCGTGGCCTTGCCGGCGGCCTTGACGACCTCCCGGATGTCGTCCTCGACGCCCTTCCAGTCCCCGCCCTTGGCCAGGCCGACGTTGATCACCATGTCGACCTCGTGGGCGCCCTGGGCGACGGCGTGGCGGGCCTCGGCGGCCTTGATCTCCGAGGTGTTGGCCCCGAGGGGAAAGCCTATGACGGTGCAGACCATGACCTCGGAGCCCGAGAGCTCCTTGGCGCAGAGGGAGACCCAGCAGGGGTTGACGCAGACCGAGGCGAAGCCGTACTTCCTGGCCTCGACGCAGAGCTCCTTGACCTGCTCGGCCGTGCCGATGGCCTTGAGCAGGGTGTGGTCGATGGTCTTGCCGATGCTGGCCTTGGTCCATTCTTTCGACATAATTGCTCCTTTTTTCCCCGGGGTCGGGCTAGCTAGATCTCAAAGCAGCGCGCCAGGTAGTCCCGGCGGGTCTTCACAAGCTCATGGAGCTCCTCGGACATCCGGGGGTCCACAAGGTCGGCGATGGGATAGACATGGGCCTCGGTCTCGTCGGTGTAGCGCTTGATGAACTGGATGTCCGTGACGTAGCCCAGGCTGATCATGTTCGAGATGCGGTCGGCGGACTTGAGGATCCGGGAGCGGTCCGAGCCGAACTCCTGGATCCGCCCCAGGAATTCCTCCTTGGTCTCGATGGGCCGCCGGGTCACCTCAAGGACGAGCTTGTAGACCTCCGGGGACTCGTCGTCAGCCTCGAGGATGAGGTCCCGGCGGAAATCCGGGACGTCCTCCAGGAGGTCGTGGATCACCGAGGCCTTGAGGAGGACCGAGTCGATGTAGCCGTAGTCCATGAGGATGGCCATGGTGTCGATCTGGTGGCGGAACATGTTGCCCCCGGAGCGGCGCCTCTTGCCTATCAGGGCCGTGGCCATCTGGATGTAGGGCGCGAGGTGCATGTTCTTGAGGCGGAGCATGTCGTCCAGGTCCATCGCGGCCTCGCCGCCATCGGGCCGGGGATTGCCCCCCTCGACCCGGGAGCCGGACTCCGAGGCGGGGCCGAGGGGGCCGCCGAGGCCAGGGATGGGCCCAAGGCCGCCCATGGAGGGGGATGCCCCCGGCCTGGCCCCAGGGGGGGTCACGATAGCTCCTCCACATACTGCTGGAGCTTGACCGTGCGGCGCTCGGCCTCGGCGAGCTTTTCCCTCTCCCGAGCCACGACCTCAGCCGGGGCCGAGGCCACAAAGCCCTCGTTGCCCAGCTTGGACCGGGTGCGCTCGATGTACTGCCTATCCTTCTCGATGTCCTTGCGGAATTTCTCCACGAGCTTCCCGGCGTCCACGGACTCCTTGACCATCGCGTAGGCCTCAAAGCCCTTGCCGACCATGGCCACCGTGCCCGCGGGCCGGTTGGCGACGAATTCCGGGGGCGGCCCCACCACGAGGAGGCCCGCGAGGCCTGCCTGGGCCTTGAGGAAGGCCTCGCCCTGGAAGCCGGCCTCGCAGCGCACGAGGAGGCGCATGGGCTTCTCCGCGGGGATCTGGAACTCGGCCCGAAGGGTCCTGGCCAGGCGCACAAGCTCCCTCAAGGCCTCGAAGTCGGCCTCGACGGCCGCGTCCCTCCGGGAGGGATCGGCCCCGGGATAGGCCTGGGTGATCAGCCAGCCCCCTTCCTTGTGGTTGGGGAGCATCTGGTAGATCTCCTCCGTGACAAAGGGCAGGAAGGGATGGAGGAGGCGCAGGGACTCCTCGAGGACTGAGAGGAGCACCGTGGTGGCCCGGTTCTTCTCCGCCTCGCTGTCGCTGCGCAGGGAGAGCGTGGTGGCCTCGATGTACCAGTCGCAGAAGTCGTTCCAGAAGTACTCATAGACCGCCCCGGCGGCGTCGTTGAAGCGATAGGTGGCGAGGGCTTCCCTCACGGTGGCCGCGGCGGCCTCGAGGCGGCCGAGGACCCAGGTGTCCACCTGGGAGTGGGCGGGCTTCTCGACCAGGTCCCGGCCCTCGAGGTTCATGAGGATATAGCGGCTCGCGTTCCAGATCTTGTTGGCGAACTTGGACCCGAGCTTGAAGTCGTCCTTGTCCACGAGGATGTCCTGGGAGGCGGTGAACATGAAGGCCATGGAAAAGCGCAGGGCGTCGGCCCCGTACTCGTCGACGATCTCCAGGGGGTCGATCCCGTTGCCCAGGGACTTGGACATCTTGCGGCCCTGCTTGTCCCGCACGAGGGTCGTCATGCAGACGTCCTTGAAGGGGACCTGGCCGGTGAACTCGAGGCCGGCCATGATCATCCGGGCCACCCAGAAGAAGATGATGTCAAAGCCCGTGACCAGGGTCGAGGTGGGATAGTACTTGCGCAGGTCCGCGGTGTCCTTGGGCCAGCCCAGGGTGGAGAAGGGCCAGAGCCAGGAGGAGAACCAGGTGTCGAGGACATCCTCCTCCTGCTTGAGCTCCGTGGACTTGCAGTAGGGGCACTCGAGGGGATCCTCCCGGGCCACGACAAACTTGCCGCAGTGGGCGCAGAACCAGACGGGCAGGCGGTGGCCCCACCAGAGCTGGCGGCTGATGCACCAATCCCGGATGTTGGTCAGCCAGTGCTCATAGGTGTTTTCCCAGCGCTGGGGGTAGAACTTGACCTCTCCGGCCCTCCAGGCCGCCAGGGCCTTGTCAGCCAGGGGCTTCATCTTCACGAACCACTGGGCCGAGAGATAGGGCTCGACCACGGTGTGGCAGCGGTAGCAGTGGCCCACCGCATGGGTGACGGGCTTTTCCGCCATGTAGACCCCGAGGGCCTTCAGGTCGGCGACCACGGCCTTGCGGGCCTCCTTGACCTTGAGGCCCCGGTACTTCGCGGGGACCGTGTCGGAGAGGCTGCCGTCGGGGTTAAGGATGTTGATCTGCTCGAGCTCGTGGCGCTTGCCCACCTCGAAGTCGTTAGGGTCGTGGGCGGGGGTGATCTTGACGAGGCCAGTGCCAAAGGCCTTGTCCGCGTAGGCATCGGCGATAAGGGGGATGGTCCGGTCCGTGAGAGGGAGGCGGACCTGCTTGCCGATGAGGCCGGCATAGCGCCCGTCCTCGGGATTGGCCGCCACGGCGGAGTCGCCGAGGAGGGTCTCGGGCCGGGTGGTGGCGATCTCGATGTAGTACTTGCCGCCCATCTCGAAGACCGCGGCGGACTGCTCGCCCGTGGCCCCGTCCGCGGCGGCGGCGGCATTGGCTGCACCGGCCGCATTGGCGGCCGCGGCCTCGGCGGCCGTGCAGTCCACAAGCTCGTAGCGGATGTGGTGGAGGGCCCCGGACTCGTCGGTGTGCTCGACCTCGTCGTCCGAGAGGGCCGTGCCGCAGGAGGGGCACCAGTTGACCAGGTACTTGCCCTTGTAGATCAGGCCCCTCTCGTAGAGGGTGACAAAGACCTCGCGCACGGCCTTGGAAAGGCCGTCATCGAGGGTAAAGCGCTCCCGGGACCAGTCGCAGGAGGAGCCGATGCGCTCCAGCTGCTTCTTGATGATGTCGTGGTGCTCGTTGGTGACCTTCCAGGTCTCCTCGACAAATTTCTCCCGCCCCAGGTCCCGGCGGTCCACGCCCTGGGCCTTGAGCTTCTTCTCCACCACGTGCTGGGTGGCTATGCCCGCATGGTCGGTCCCGGGGACCCAGAGGGTCGGCCTACCGAGCATCCGGTTGTAGCGGATGAGGATGTCCTGGAGGGAATTGTTGAGCCCATGGCCCATATGGAGGACCCCGGTGACGTTGGGAGGGGGGATCACGATGACAAAGGGCTTCTTGCCCTTCTCTCCGGAGGGCAGGAAGAGGCCCTTCGACCTCCAGGCCTCATAGATGCGTGCCTCAAAGCTTGCAGGATCGTAGGCCTTGGCCAGCTCGATCGCGTTCATGGGGGGAGCCTCCGCTTGCGGGTACAACACCCGGAATGGCCCATTTTTGCAAGGTTTCCCGGGTGGATAATCCTAGCAGAAAGGCAGTGGGAAGGAAAGGGGCGAGGCTTCGGACACAAAAAAGCGAGCTCTGTCCCCAATAAAAAGACCGCCAGAGACTCCCCACAGCAATTGTATTAATTATCATACATATCCATCTGCCTTCCTGCCTTGCCCGCGGGCCGCGCCTGCCCTATACTGCCCCAGGTGAAGGAAGACATACTGCCCCAGCCCCTACCCCTCGCCAGGGCCCGGGGGCGTACCAGAAAAACCCGGGTTTGCATAATCGGTGGCGGCGGAACCGGGGCCGCCCTAGCCTATGACCTTTCGCTCCGGGGCCTCGACGTGGTCCTCCTCGAGCGGGGGGAGCTGACGAGCGGGACCACGGGACGCCACCATGGCCAGCTCCACTCGGGGGCCCGCTATGCCTGGTTCGACCGGGCCATAGCCCAGGAATGCTACGAGGAAACCCTCATCCTGCGCCGGATTGTGCCCGAGGCCATCGAGTACAATGGGGGCTTTTTCCTGGCCCTCACCGAAGAGGAAGCTGGCCTCGTGCCGGATTTCCTGGCCGCCTGCGCCGCGGCGGGCATACCCTCCCGGGAAATCCCCTTCTCCCGGGCCTTGGAGCTCGAGCCTGGGATCAACCCCAGGGCCCTGCGCTCGGTCTGGGTCCCCGACGGCAGCTTTGACGCCTTCCGCCTTCCCCTCTCCTTTTTTGCCGCCGCCCGCGCCCTGGGAGCCGTGATCCGGCCCTGGTGCGAGGTCCTGGGCCTGGAGATCTCCGGAAAACGGGTAGTCGCGGCCAGGATACTCGACCGGGGGACAGAGCTCGCCCGGGAGGAGAGGATCGAAGCCGACTACTTTGTCTCCGCCACCGGGGCCTGGGCCGGGGAGCTGGCCGCCCTGGCCGGCCTCGATGTGCCCATCACCCCCGCCCCGGGCACGATGGTGGCGGTCCGGGGCCGCTTTTCCGACCGGGTGATCAGCCGCCTCCGCCACCCCGCGGACGGGGACATAGTCGTGCCCCAGCGGGGCCTCTCGATCATAGGCTCGACCCAGAGGGTCACGGACAACCCGGATTCCCTCCTCCCCCCCCGGGAGGAGATCCAGACCCTCCTGGCCGAGGGGGCGGCCCTGGTCCCGGCCTTTGCCGGCGCCCGGGTCCACGCCGCCTGGGCCGCGGCCCGGCCCCTCGCGGGCAGGGCGGAAGGGGACGAGGGCAGGTCGATCAGCCGGGACTTTTCCGTCCTCGACCACGAGGCCCGGGACGGCCTTGCGGGCCTTGCCACGATCATCGGGGGCAAGGCGACCGTGCTCAGGGCGATGGCGGAAAAGACCGCCGACGCCCTCTGCGCCCGTCTGGGCATCCAGGCCCCCTGCGAGACCGCCGACTTTGCCCTGCCCTCCTGGAGGGACTACTACACCGGGAGGAGGCCATGAGGGTTTCCCTGAGGATAGCCCGGGAGGGCGGCTTTGCCCTCTTCAGTCTCGATGCCGAGGAGGGCATGACCGTCCTCGACGCCCTCGAGCTCGTCCGGGGCCGCACCGAACCCGGCCTGCGCTACCGCCACTCCTGCCACCACGGCTCCTGCGGGACCTGCGGGGCCATCATAGACGGCAAGGAGGGCCTCATGTGCCTGGCCCTCCTCTCGGACCTGGCGGAGGGCAAGACCGGTGAGGTTGTGATAAGCCTCGAGCCCCTGCGCAAGATGGACGGGGTGGGCGATCTCGCCGTCGACCCGAGTCCCCTGTTCGAGGCCCTACCCCAGGGAAGCTCCTACCAGCGGGCCTCGGGCCTCGAGCACGGAGGCCCCCCCGAGGAGGGGGAGGACTACCGCCGCTTTGAGGCCTGCATCGAGTGTGGGATCTGCGTCTCGGCCTGTCCCGTGGGGCGGCCCGGGGAGCCAAGCCGAGCCTTCCTGGGCCCGGCCGCCCTGGCCATGGCCGACCGGGACCGGGAGGAAAGGCCCCAGAGGCTGGCGGAGGCCCTGGCCTTTGCCGCCGGCCCCGACGGGGTAGCCGCCTGCGACCGGGTTTTTGCCTGCTCGCGGCTCTGTCCCCAGGGGGTGGCCCCGGGCCGGCGCATCGAGGCCCTGCGCAAGGCCCTCGCAGCCAAGGGCCGGGCCTAGGACAGGCCCTCCCCTAGTTCAGGTACTTTTCCGCAAAGAGCCTCACCCGGGCCTCGTAGGCCTCCGGATCCGTGTCATAGGCCAGGCCATGGCCGGCCCCGGGGATGACGAGGATCTCCTTCGGGTCCGGGCAGGCCTCGTAGAGGCGGAATTGCATGGAAAAGGGCACAAACTCGTCGGCCTCCCCATGGATAAAGAGGATGGGCAGCTTGGCCTTCCTGACCTGGTCCAGGGCCGAGGCCTCCCGGAAGGAATAGCCCGCCAGGACCTTGGTCAGGGCCGAGGTGAGGGGGACGAGGGGCCAGGCGGGCAGGTGGTAGAGCCGCCCCATCTGCCAGGAAAGCTCCTCCTCCACGGAGGTGTAGCCGCAATCCTCCACGACGGCCTTGACCGAGGGAGGCAGGGCCTCCCCGGCCGCCATCATCACCGTCGCCCCGCCCATGGACACCCCATGGAGGACTATGCCGAGCCCGGGCCCGGTCCGTTTCTCAAGCCAGGAGATCCAACCTAGGTAGTCCAGGCGCTCAAGCCAGCCAAAGCCGATGTACCTGCCCCCGCTCTGGCCGTGGGCCCGGGCATCCGGGAGGAGGACGGCGTAGCCCAGGACCTCGGAGTAAAAGCGGGCAAAGCCGCCCATGTAGCGCCCCTCGGAGGAATAGCCATGGGCGAGGATTACGGCCTTGGGCCGGGCCTGGCCGGCCCCAGCCTGCCCCGAGGAGGACCGAGGCGCCGGGAGGTACCAGGCGTGGAGCCTGATACCGTCCCTGGCCTCGATCCAGGCTTCCTCAGGCCTCTGGGCCATGAGCCATTGGTCGGAAAAGGCCTGGGAGGGCTGGCGCTTGACCGCCAGGTCCTCCGAGGCGTCAAGAAAGGCCTTGGGGGACCGCTGGACCGCCTGATGGAAAAAGTAGACCGTCCCGGCCGCCAGGACGAGGATTATGGCCAGGGCCAGGATTCCCAGGACAAGGCCGAGGATGCAGAGGCTTTTCATGACTAGTCCTCCCTGGGGTCCAAAGTCCGACAGGCTCCACGCCTTGATTGTAGGGCCTTGGGGGGAGAAAAGAAAAGCCTAGCGCGAGCGGCGCAGGACCGTGACGCAGTTCGTCACCGCCGAGCCTCCCACGTTGAAGGCCACGGCCACCTCGGGCTTGACCTTGGAGGGGACAGCCCCGACGGCCTCGCCCACAAGCTGCTTGTAGAGGAGGGCATGCATCGAGACCCCGGTGGCGCCCACGGGATGGCCCTTGGCCTTGAGGCCCCCGGAGAGGTTCACGCAGACGGCGTGATCGTCCCGGCCAAAGCGTCCCTCCTGGTAGTCATAGCCGGCCCGGCCGTCCTTGGAGAGGCCAAGGGCCTCGGTGGACAGGACCTGGTTGATCGTAAAGCAGTCGTGGACCTCGGCCAGGTCGACATGGGCCGCCTCGATCTCGGCCTCGGCGAAGGCCCGGCGGACGGCCTCCTTGCCGGCGAGGAGCTCGTGCATGTTCACCCGCTTGGAGATGGCCAGGCGCTCGTTGACCTGGGCCAGGCCCGCGATGTCGACCACCCGCTTGCCCCTGGCCTTGGCCAGGTCGCTCCGCATGAGGACAAGGGCGGCGGCCCCGTCGGTGACGAGGGAGCAGTCATGGAGGCGGAGGGGCTCGGCTATCATGGGGTTCTTTTCCGCCGGGAGACCGAGGATGGCCTCAGCGGTGACCAGGCCCAGCTTGTCCGAGGGTCCGCCCTTGCCAAAGTGGGCCAGGGGGTTGTCGAGGCCGTTGCGGTAGCCCAGGGCCGAGACCGAGGCGAGCATCCGGGCCAAGTCCTCCGGAGAGAGGCCGTAGCGGGCGGCATAGCCCTTGGCGTACTCCGCGAAGAGGGCGGGGAAGGTCATGCCCTGGGCGCCCTCCTCGGGCCAGTAGGAGCAGGTGGCCAGGGCATGGGTCACGCCCTTGGTGTCCAGGAGGTTCATCTTCTCCACCCCCAGGACCAGGGCCACATCGACCCGGCCCGCCTCTATGGCGTAGACGGCGTCGTACAAGGCGACCGAGCCCGAGGCGCAGGCGTCCTCGCAGCGGGTCATGGACTTGAAGCGCAGGCCCTCGGGGTCGATCTCCGTGGCAAAGGCTGCCAGGTGCTCCTGGTTGGCGAAGATCCCCGGGGCGCAGGAGCCCACCCAGACCCCTCCCACCTGGGCGCCCGAGACGCCGGCGTCGGCCAGGCCGCCCCGGCCCGCCTCGAGCATGAGGTCGTAGAGGGAGGCAAGGTCGCTGACCTGGCCGGTCTCCTTGTCCTTTTTCACATGGTTGCCGAACTTGGTGTTGTAGGCTCCGACGATGCTGGCACGGCTCATGGCAGGTCCTCCTAGGGGCTTGGGGCGACAGGGCTGATGGGCAGGGTTCGGGAATCCGGGATCAGTCGGCCCGATGCCGGGCCAGGCGAGAGTAAAAGGCCAGGATGCGGGCCGAGACGGCCTTGGGGTCCTCGATGACGGCCCCGTGGCCCAGGCCGGGCATGAGCTCGAGGCTGGCCCCGGCTATGCCCTCGGCGACCACCCGGGCGTAGCCGGGGTGCTTGAGGATGTCCTCGGCGCCCACGAGGACGAGGCTGGGAGCCTTGATGTCCCCGAGCCGCGGCGTCTCGTCGAGGGCAAGGAAGGAGTCGCAGAGGGCCGCAAAGGCCTCGAAATAGTCCCGGGGCAGGCTGGCCATGGCCTTTTCCCGGGAAGCCAGGACGGCCTCATTGGCCGCGATATACGACTCCGAATAAGTCCAGGGGATGAGGGAATGGTAGAAGGCCACCGGGTCGACCAGGGCGGCCGAGCGCCAGGCCTTGACGGCGGCGCGCAGGAGGGGCCGGACCTCGCTGACCCCGTCGACCACCACGAGGCTCCGGGTCATCTGGGGGTGGAGGCGGGCAAAGACCATGGCCACCTCGGAGCCGTAGGAAGTGCCCACGATATGGGCCGAGGCGATTCCGAGGCCGCGGAGGAGGCCCGCCAGGTCGCTGGCGTGGAGCTCGAAGGAATAAGGGCCCGCCGGGCGGCCGCTCAGGAGCTGGCCCCGCAGGTCGTTGAGGAGGACCCTCCTGCCCTGGCCCAGGATGGCGGCGGTCGGCCTCCAATGGGCCATGGACATGCCGATCCCATTGAGGAGGACAACCGTCTCCTCTCCCTCGCCCAGGAGCTCATATGCCAGCTCGCAGCCGTTGACCTTCAGCTTTTCCACGCTCAGCCTCCTAAAATACCGGCCTAGGCGCAGCCGGCCAGGAAATCCGCAAGGAGGCGCCGGAAGCGCTCCGGGTCCTCGACGATGACCGAATGGCCCACCTCCTCGAGGATCTCGAGCCTGGCCCCCGGGAAGGCCGCGGCCGTCTCCCGGGCCATGGCCTCCGTGATGATCCGGTCCTTGCGGCCCCAGATGACGAGGGTCGGCCCCGGGAAGGCCTGGCAGCGTCCCGCATAGCTGAAGCTGCCCAGGGCGCGGGCGTGGCCGACCCAGGCCGGGGCGGCCATGAGCATGGCGTCGTCCACGAGGCGGGAGAGGAAGTCAGGATCGGCCATCGTGGGAGCCACGCCCTGGAGGGCCTGGGTGAGGAGGGGCCGGTTGGTCGCCATCGCGGCCAGGACGGGATAATGGGCCTCGGGGGTCACAAGGCCAGAAGGCGCCCCGGAGTCCACGAGGACGAGGCCCGAGAGGAGCCGGGGCCTGCGGGCGGCCAGGGAGATGGCCGCGGCGCCGCCCAGGGAATGGCCCACGAGGACGGGCCGCTCAAGCTCCAGGGCATCGATAAAGGCGCCTATCGCGTCTCCATAGACATCGATGCTGGTTCCGTCCCCCACGGGATTGGACCTCCCGAAGTTGGGCAGGTCGAGGGCGAGGGTCCTGGCCCCGGGGATATCCATGACCTTCTCAAACCAGCGGTGGGAGCCGGTGTTGCCGTGGACATAGACCACGGGCCTCCCCTTCCCCGCCTCGACATGCCAGAGCCTGAAGCCATTGGCGACAATGTGCTGACCGTTCATGGATCTCTACCCCCTGGCCCAAAAGGACCGGATCGCCTCGATGATCGGCTCCGGGGCCTCGACCACCTGGGCATGGCCGACCCCGGGCACGAGGACGAAGCTGGCGCCCGGGATGGCCTGCGCCATGCGCCGGCCGTAGCCCGGAGTGAGGATGTCCTTCTCGCCCTCGAGGACAAGGGTCGGACAAGTTATGCGTTTTAGCTCAGAGGCCATGTCGAGCTCCAGGAAGGCGTCGCAGAGCTGGACAAAGGAGTCGAAATAGGCCCTGGGGAATCCCTCTATCGCCTTTTCCCGCTCGGCGAAAAAGCGGTGGCTCCGCTCTATGTAGGCCGCCGAATAGGTCCAGGGGATGAGGCTGCGGTAGAAGGCCGAGGGGCTGGCCTGGGCCGCGGCCTTCCAGGACTCGACCGCGGCGCGCATGAGGGGATCGACCCCGTCGGCCCCGTCGATCACCACCATGGACTTTACCCGCTCGGGATGGGCCAGGGCGAAATGGAAGCCCACCGCCGAGCCGT
>JAKPBN010000308.1 GCA_029778945.1 Spirochaetota bacterium | reverse complement strand
CCAGGGCTTCCTGGGAGAGGGCCTCTGGCCCCCGGCCCGCCCGGGCGCGCTGGCGGGCGAGGATGTGGATTGCCAGGGCCGGGAGGTCCCCAAGCCTTGCCCGCAGGGGCGGGACGTCGATCCTCACCACATTGAGACGGTAGTCGAGGTCCTCCCTGAAGCGCCCCTCCCTCACCAGGGCCTCGATGTCCCGGTTGGTCGCGCTCACGATGCGGGCCCCTATGGATATGTCCCGCTGGCCCCCGAGGCGGCGGATCTTCCGCTCCTGGAGGACCCGCAGGAGCTTGACCTGGAGGGCCAGGGGCATTTCGCCTATCTCGTCCAGGAAGAGGGTCCCCTCCCCCGCCAGCTCAAAGAGGCCGAGCTTCCGGGACTCGGCTCCGGTAAAGGAGCCCTTCTCGTGGCCAAAGAGCTCGCTCTCCATGAGCTCGGCGTGGACCCCCCCGATGTTGACCGCCACAAAGGGCTCTGCTCCCCTGCCCGAGCGGGCATGGATTTCCCGGGCCACCACCTCCTTGCCGGTTCCGCTCTCCCCGGTGACGAGGACAGTCGTGGCCGTGGCCGCCACCTTGTCGATGAGGTCCTTGAGGGCCTGCATCGCCGGGCTCTCGCCCACGAGGCGGGAATGGGGACCCTGGGTCCTCGTGCCGGCCTCGATCAGGTCCTCCCGCTTGCGCCCGGCCACGAGGGCCCGGACCCGGTGGATGAGCTCGGCGGGGTCAAAGGGCTTGATGAGGTAGTCGTCGGCCCCGGCCTTGAGGGCCCTTACGGCGTCGGCTATCTCGCCAAAGGCTGAGATCATCACCACCGGCGTGCGCAGGCCCTCGGCCCGGAGCCACTCGAGGAGCTCCTGGCCGCCCATGTTGGGCATCTTGAGGTCGATCACGGCGGCGTCGAAGGCCTCGCCTAGAAGCAGGGCCGTGGCCGCCCGGCCATCCTCGGCGGTGACGGACTCCACGCCCTCGAGGGCAAAGAGGCGCTGGATGGATTCCCTGATGTTCCGCTCATCGTCAACTATGAGGATCTTCATGGCTTTTCCTTGTGGTCTAGTGGATTTCCTGCCTGGCCCGGGGCAGGCTGACCCTGACCCTCGTCCCGCCGCCCTGGCGGTCCTCGATCCCTATGCTCCCGCCCGCCGCTTCGACAAAGCGGCGGGAGATGGCAAGGCCGATGCCCGAGCCCCGGCTCTTGGTGGTGAAGAAGGGATCGAAGACGCGATCCCGGTCTTCCTTGGGAATCCCCCGGCCCCGGTCCAGAATGTCGATAAACACCTGGCCCTCGTCGCCGCCCAGCTCGACGAGGATGCCCTCTCCGGGGTCACCGCTTTCCAGGGCGTTCCGCAGCAGGTTCTCCAGCGCAGACCGCAGCCGGTCGGGGTCGATGGAGACGAGGCCGGGGGCGCCGCCGCCTAGGGCAAGCCGGTCGGCCCCGAGGAGGCGGACACAGATCTCCCGCAGAAAACCCGGAAGCTCGACAAGGCCGGGCTTGCCCAAGGGCTCCCGGAGCCAGTCATTGACCCGGTAGCTCAGGGCCGAGAGGCGGTCCACCTCGCCATTGATGATCTCCAGCTCCCGCCGGGAGTCCTCGGGGCAGGTCTTCTCGAGGATGCTCGACTGGAGGCGTATGGAGAGGAGGGGGTTCTTGATCTCGTGGGCCAGGGTCGAGGCCGCCGTGCCCAGGATGACGAGGTTGCGCTGCTCCTCGATCCTGCGGCGATAGTCGGAGTTCCGTAGGAGGAGGCCCCGGACAAAGAGGACAAATAGGATGATCAAGAGCTCGGCCAGGGGAAAGAGGACGGCCCGGAGCTTGCGGGAAGCCCAGTAGGAGGGCTGGCGGATCTCCAGATAGACAACCTCGGCCCGTTTGAGGGTGGTAAAGAGGAAGGGGCGGTCCGCAGGCGGCGGGCCCTTGGGCGGCCCCCGGTCCTCGATCTTCCCGTCCTCCCTTGGAGGGGGACCATGGGGGGGCGGGGGCACGAGGCCAAAGGGCCAGAGGATGAGGACAAAGGACGAGTTGCGGGCATTCTCGAGATAGGAGCGGACCGCGGATCGGTGCTCCTGGCTAGCCTGGACGGGATCGGCATAGCTTGCGGGCACCCTGCCCCAGGCGTAGACCTGGCTTCCCTGGCGGTCATAGAGGCCCAGGCCCAGGATGTCGGCCTTGAGGGTGGCCGAGGCCTCGATGGCCGAGCCGAAGTCGTCATGGTCCCGGAGGCTCGCGAAGAGCTCGTTCATGATGATCTCGCAGTTCCTCCGGCTCTCGAGCCTCCCGAGCTCGTCGATGCTGCGGAAGACAAAGCCGTTGACCGCGGACCCAAGGACTATCCCGAGAATGGCGAGCCCCAGGCTCGCGGCCGCCGCCTTCCTGACCTTCATGCTTCCCCCAAGGAGCCTAAGCATACTACGGAACCATCCGGGCGAGGAGGCCCTCGTCCTCCTGGCCCGTCAGGGTCCTCAGGGCCGCGAGGCTCTCCAAGAAGGTGTAGCGGGCCGAATTCCAGGCCTTTCGGTCCGTGCTCACCAGGGAGGCCGCGTCCGAAAGGGCCGAGGCCGAGACCAGGGAGAGGCGGTAGCTCTCCAGGACGCTCGTGTAGTTGCTCTCCGCGTAGTCCAGGGCCTTGCAGGAGGAGAACACCGAGCGGGAAGCCGAGGCCCAGGTGTAGACCGCCTGGGCCAGCTCAAGCTCGAGGCCCCGCCTTCCCTCCTCCAGGTCGAGGGCGCTCGCCTCGGCGGCAAGGCTCTTTTCCTTGACGGCCAGGGCGGTGTTCCACAGGTCGAGGGGGAGGCTTGCGGTGACCGACAGGCTCCCGGAATAGCTTGTGCCCGCCTCGGCCAGGGAAAGGCCGTTGGCAAAGGCCGCGCTGATCGAGGGGAGGTAGCCGGCCTTGGCCTTGTCTGTCTGGAGCCTGGCCGTATCCTGGGCGAGGGAGGCTGAGGCGAGGGAGGGGTTGTTCGCGGCCGCCAGCGTCCAAAGGGATTGGACGAGGCCCTCAAGGCCCGCCTCATCGAGGCCCGCGAGCCTTCGCATCAGGCCTTCATAGGCCCCAAAATCGAGGCCCGGAAGCTCGGCCGGGAGGCTCAGGCCCGTGAGGGAGGCGAGCTTGGCCCGGCCGGCCCGCAGGCTCAGCGAGGCCTGGCCCAGGCCGGTCTCGGCGGCGGCCGACTCGGCCTGGGCCTTGAGAAGCTCAGCCTTGGTGATGATGCCGGCCTCCAGCTTGGCCTGGGCCAGGGCAAGGCTCGCGCTCGCGGCCTCGAGGTCGCTCCGGGCCGCCCGGACCGCCTCCTCCTGGGCCAGGACCCCGTACCAGGCCAGGTCAGCGGTCTCGAGGGCGGAGAAATAGGCGGCCCTGGCCTCGGCCCGGGCGGCCTTGGTGGAAAGGGCATCGATGGCGGCCAGGATCCGTCCGGAGCCGCCGTCCCAGATGGTCTGGCTCACCGTTATCCCCGCCGAGCCCGAGAGGCTGGGCGTGGCCGCAAGGCCGAGCTTGGCCCCCGTCGTGGCCGTGACGCCGGGAAGGGCGGCATAGGCCTGGCCCTTCTCGACGAGGAGGGCCGACTCCACCGCGATCCCGGCCTTCCGGAGGTCCCGGGACCGGGCCAGGACGGCGGCTCTGGCCTGGGCCAGGCTGATCCCGCCAGAGACCGTGGCGCCGGTAGGCGTCGCGCCAGTAGGCGCGGTCTGGGCCCAGAGCCCCCCGCCGGCCCACAGGCCCACAAGCGCCAGAAGGACCAGGTAAATTGATCGTATATAGTTGTTACGCATGACTTCCTTATTTCTCACTCATACCTGAGGGCGTCGATGGGATAGAGGCCGGCGGCCTTCCGGGCCGGATACCAGCCAAAGAAGATGCCCACGGCCCCGGCAAAGCCCGCCGCCGCGGCCACCACGCCCGGATCGACCACGGCCGGGATGGAGAGGAGGCCCGAGAGGACCTGGCTGATCGCGAAGGCCAGGAGGATGCCTATCCCCCCGCCCAGGAGGGAGAGGATCACCGACTCGGAGAGGAACTGGAAGAGGATGTCCTTGCGCCGCGCGCCCACGGCCATCCTGATGCCTATCTCCCGGGTCCTCTCGGTGACCGAGACGAGCATGATGTTCATGATGCCTATCCCGCCCACCACGAGGGACACCCCGGCGATGGCCGCGAGGAGGGCCGTCAGGGTCTTGGTGGTCTGGCTCGCCGTGGCGATGATCTGGGACTGGTTCATCACGTTGAAGTCGGCCTCATCCGAGGCGGCTAGGCGGTGGGACTCCCGCATGATAGTCTCCACCTCCCTCTGCTGGCTGTCCATCAGGTCGGTGCGGGTGACGCTCATCTCTATGGAGTTGAGGTAGCGGTCCCGGGCCAGACGGGTGATGGCCGTGT
>JAKPBN010000304.1 GCA_029778945.1 Spirochaetota bacterium | reverse complement strand
GTGGCACAGGCATTGCCTATGCCGCTTGAGGCACCGGTCACGAGGACGATTGTAGTCTTGCTAGCCATGGATCACGCTCCTTGAGTGGCCATGGTAATGGAAAGCCCCGGGACCCGCAAGCGTCGCGCTCCGTCCTTGACATGGGGGCATGGACGAGGGTATAGGGGGCAATGCCCAGTGCCACCACCCGCAAAATCGGATCGCGCTTTGCCCTGGTATGCCTCTTTGCCGCCCTCTGTGCGGCGGGGGCCTTTATCAGCCTGCCAATCCCCGGCAGTCCCGTTCCCATCGTGGTCCAAAACCTCTTTGTCGTGCTGGCGGGCCTCCTCCTAGGCCCCCTGGAGGGCGGCCTGGCCGTCCTGGTCTTCCTTTTTGTCGGAGCCCTGGGTTTCCCGGTCTTTTCCGGTGGTCGGGGAGGCCTGGCCCATTTCCTGGGCCCCACCGGGGGCTATCTCCTGGGCTACCTTGCCGCGGCCCTGGTCGCGGGCATGCTGGGCAGGCGGAGGGGGCTTTTCTGGACAATTGTCGCCACGGTCACGGCCTATCTGGCCATCCTCGCCCTGGGTGTCCTGGGACTTCACCTCGTAAAAAACGTGGACTGGACCAAGGCCCTAGCCATTGGGGCCCTGCCTTTCCTGCCCGGGGATGGGCTCAAGGCCGTTCTCACGATCCTCGTAGCCCTAAGGCTTGGGCCCTTTACGGATTCCCTCCTGGGGCGCTCCCGGCCAGAGGGCCAAGGCGACACGGATAAAGGCCACGATCTTGCCTGAGATCCTCCTCCAGACCACGGCCCTTACCCAGGAATTCGAGCCCGGCAGGCCCGTGCTCCAGACCCCCCCCTTGGCGTTTCCACCCTCTAGCCTGAGCCTCCTTGCGGGACGGAATGGCTCGGGGAAGACAGTCTGCTCCAAGATACTGGCAGGTCTTCTTGGGCCTAGCCGGGGAGAGGTCCAAGTCAAGGCCACGGCTCTCCGGGATTATCCGGGGGGACCGGCGGCGGCCGTGGGCTATGCCTTCCAGGATGCGCGGATCCAGGCCGTGGGGGAGCGGGTCTTGGATGATTGCCTCTTTGGCCCCATGAACCTGGGAAAAGGCCCGGCCGAGGCCGAAGCCATGGCCAGGACAGCCCTCGAGGCCTGTGGCCTCTGGGGGCGGCGGAAGGTATTTGTGCATAGTCTCTCCGGTGGCGAGCTCCGCCGCCTCTCCCTGGCGGGGATCCTTGCCCTGGATCCGGCCGTCCTCGTCCTGGATGAGCCCTTTGCCAACCTCGACCTCGATGGAGTCAGGTCTGTCCTCAGGATCCTCCGGGACCTCAAGGCCCGGGGCAAGGCCCTAATAGTAGCTACCCATGAGCTTGAGAAGGTCCTGGCCATGGCCGAAAGAGTCCTTGTCCTGGATGCCGGAAAGCTGGCCTTCGACGGGGAGCCGGAAGCCTTCCTGGAAAGGGATCTCGAGTCCTGGGGCCTGCGGGATCCCCGGGCAAGGACTGGGGACATCAAGGCCCTTTCATGGCTCGACTGAGGACAGCCTCCGCCCTTGGCCCGGGTCCTCGCCTCCTCTGCCTGGCCCTTATATCCTCGGCCCTTTTTTGTCTTGCCCCGGCCTGGGTGGGAATCCTGGGCCTAGGCCTTCTGCTTTCTTGCCTAGGCGAGGGAGTCCCCCTGAGGGTCCTCCTGCGGGAGTCCACCAACCTCCTCTGGCTCGGAGCCATGGCCGTGGCCCTGGAATGTGTCACTTTTAGGGGAGGCCCTTTTTTTGACCTGGCGAACCTGGGCCCGGCGGGCATCTACACCCTGAGGTTGGGAGCCGCCTTTTTGCCGGGCGCCTTTTCTATGCGGCTACCCCAGGCCCGGAGCTGAGGCGGGCGGCCCTGGCCGTGGGCAGGGTCCTACCCCGGCGCCTGCGTTCCCGGGCCGCCTTGGCCACCTTCCTCGTGCTGGGGATCATCCCCCTCGTCCTCTCAGACTGGAGGGCTAGCCTCGAGGCCGCGCGCTCCCGGGGCTATGGCCGGGGAAAGAGGCCTGGGGCTAGCGTGGATCTCCTAGCCGCCTTCCTCCGGCGGCTTATGCTCGACGCGATCGGCCTGCCCGAGGTCCTGGCC
>JAKPBN010000301.1 GCA_029778945.1 Spirochaetota bacterium | reverse complement strand
TCCTCCCGGGCATGACGGCGACCATCGCCTTTGTGGTGGAGCGCAAGGCCGAGGTCCTCACGGTGGCCAACGCCGCCCTCCGCTATACCCCCACGAGCCTCTCCTCGGCGGAGATCGCCAAGAGGACCTGGCTGGCCGGCCAGGGCCCCCTGACGGCGGAGGAGAAGCGGGCCGCGGAAAAGCGCTATAACGAGGCCCTCGCCGCCTCCACGGCCCAGGCCCCGGCCTCGGGCTCCGGCTCGACGGCCAACAAGGGCCTGGCAGGCATGCTGATGGGCGGTCCCATGGGAGGTCCCCCGCCCGGAGCCGGCAGGGCCAAATCGGCCACGGCTTCCGCAGGCGGCTCCGGCGCCGCGAGCGCGGCCCCTGTTGTGGTCCGGAAGGCCCTCTGGTACCTCGACAACGACGGCAGCCTCCAGCCTGTCCTCGTCGAGGTGGGCGTCACCGACGGCATCAAGACCCAGGTCAGCCCCCTCACCTTCCCGGGCCAGGATCCCGGCTCGGCGGCCGCCGCCCTCGAGAAGCTCAAGATCATCCTCAAGGAAAAGGCCGCAGTATCATGGCAATCATAGAGTTGCGCGGCATCAAGCGACACTACACGGTGGGCGACATCGTGGTGAGGGCCCTCCGGGGCCTGGACCTCCAGGTCGAGGAGGGGGAATTCCTGGCCATCATGGGCCCCTCGGGCTCGGGCAAGTCCACCCTCATGAACATCCTGGGCTGCCTGGACAAGCCCACCGAGGGCTCCTATGTCCTCGACGGCCTGGAGACCTCCACGGCCGGGGCCGACGACTTCGCCGAGATCCGGAATTCCAAGATCGGCTTTGTCTTCCAGGGCTTTAACCTCCTCTCCCGGACGAGCGCGATGGAAAACGTCGAGCTGCCCCTTTTCTACAAGAAGGGCGCCGCCCGCCGGGACCAGGCCAAGCGGGCCAAGGCGGCCCTCGTCGAGGTGGGCCTGGGCTCCCGCCTGGACCACCTGCCCTCCCAGCTCTCCGGGGGCCAGCAGCAGCGGGTGGCCATAGCCCGGGCCATGGTCACCGACCCGGCCTTTATCCTCGCCGACGAGCCCACGGGCAACCTCGACACGGAGATGACCCTCGAGATCATGAGCCTCTTCCAGGCCCTCAACGACCGGGGCAAGACCATCGTGATGGTCACCCACGAGCCTGAGCTCGCGGCCTACTGCCGGCGCATCATCACCCTGCGGGATGGCTCCCTGGTCTCGGACCAGGCGGTGCTCCAGCGAGCGAGGGCCACCGAGGCCTTGGAGGCCTGGAAGGCCGAGAACGCCTTGATCGCGGCCCAGAAGGCCGGGGGCGCCGCATGACCGCCGGACGCCTCATCGCCTTTTCCTTCCGCTCCATCCTGCGCAATCGCATGCGGAGCCTCCTCACCAGCCTGGGCATCATCATCGGGGTAGCCTCGGTGATCGTGATGATGGCCGTGGGCCATGGCTCCCAGGTCCAGATCCAAAAGCAGATCTCCTCCATGGGGACCAACCTCCTCATGGTCATGCCCCCCCGGGGACCCCGGGAGGCCAACCGCATCACCCAGGCCGACGCGGCCAAGCTCAAGGCCGAGGCCTCCTATCTCGCCGCGATCTCCGGCACGGTGCGCTCGAGCTTCAAGGTGGTGGGCGGCACGGGCTATTACTCGACCACGGTCCAGGGGGTCGAGCCCGACTACCTCGTGATCAAGGACTGGGCCGTCGAGGACGGGGAATTCTTCACCTCCGCCGACCTCACGGGCCGGAGCAAGGTCGCGGTACTGGGACGCACCGTGGCCACGGCCCTCTTTCCGGACAGCGACCCCATCGGGAGGCAAGTGCGCATCGGGACGACGCCCTTTACTGTCATAGGGATCCTGGCCAGCAAGGGCGCCACGGGGATGGGGGACGACCAGGACGACGTGGTCATGGTGCCCCTGGACACCGCCATCACCCGCCTGGCCCGGGACCGCTACCTCAACTCCATAGAGATGAGCGTCACCCGCACCGACCTGATGGACAGCCAGCAGAGGGAGGTGGAGACCATCCTGCGGGAGTCCCACCGCCTGGCCGCCTCGGACGAGGCCGACTTCAACGTGATGAACCAGTCCCAGATCATCGCCACGGCGAGCCAGACCACCAAGACCCTGACGGCCCTTCTCGCGGCCATTGCCGGGGTGTCCCTCGTGGTGGGGGGGATAGGCATCATGAACATCATGCTCGTCTCGGTCACCGAGAGGACCCGGGAGATAGGCATCAGGATGGCCGTGGGCGCGCGGCGCAAGGACATCCTCTT
>JAKPBN010000292.1 GCA_029778945.1 Spirochaetota bacterium | reverse complement strand
GTCAGCCCCCCCGAGGTGGCCGGGGACCTGGGGGCCTTGGATGATCCCCTGGTCAAGGCCTTTACCCACGAGCTGGCCCATGCCCTCTCCTTGAGGCCCCGGGGGGCCCTGGGCCTAGTCCTCTCGCTCTTTGGCGAGGCTCCCACACCGACAAACATCCTAGCCCCGGAGAGCCTCGTGGAAGGCCTGGCCGTAGTGGCGGAAAGCCAGGGAGGCGGAGGCCGCCTCCAGGACCTGGCCTTTGCCGCCGGCCTGGACCAAGACCTGCGGGAGGGAAGGCGGCGGACTTTCTGGGAAGTCGCCGGGGGGAGGGATTCCTGGCCCGGAGCTAGGCTCTGGTACGAGTATGGGGCGGCTTTTGCTTCCTGGCTCCTAGCTAGGAAGGACCCCGCCGCCCTGGGGGCCTTCTGGGACGAGCTAGGCCGGGCCAGGGGCCTTGTGGGCTCGGGACCCCTCTTTCGGCGGGGCCCCTTCCAAAGGGCCTTTGGGGGGGACCTCAGGCTCGCCTGGGAGGCTTTTCTAGACGAAAGGACCCTGGGCCTCGCCAGGGAGGACTACGGCCCCCCAAGGCCCAGGCTTGGAGGAGGGAGGACCTCTATCCCCGCCCTCTGCCAGGGCCAGGATGGCCGGGTCTACTGGGTCGACGCCGGAGCCGGGGCTATCCTTGTAAGCGAGGGCCTGGGAAAAAAGCCCAGGCGCCTTGCCCCTGCGGACTCCTCGGTCTCCCGCCTAGCCATATCGCCCGATGGGGCCAAGCTCCTCGTCTCCAGCCGGAGGGCCGTAGCGGGCATCCTCCGGGGATCGAAAGAGGACGTGGTCAAGGAATTCGACCTTGAGGCGGGGTCCTGGTCGACTAGGACCTGGACAGGCCTCCGGGAGGCGAGCTACCTCGATGCCGCGAGCCTCGTGGCCATCGCCCCCCGGGGCATGGAGACGGACCTCGTCCTGGTCGATGGACAGAGCCGGAGCCGGCTTCTCCTCCAGGGCTCGGAGCGCCTCTCCTTTGGCAGCCCCCTTGTCCTGGGCTCCCGGCTCTACTGCCTGGCTAGCCGAGAGGGCCAGCGCCTTATCCTGAGGCTTGGCCTAGTCCCTGGCGCGGCAGAAGGCGTGGAATACCTCGACGTATCGGAGCTCGCGATAGACGGCAGCGCTCCAGCCCTCAATTGGCTGGGAGGAGGGAGGGGCCTCCTGGCCTTTTCCCTGGCCTGGCCGGGCAGGACCTCGCGCCTAGGCCTCCTCGACCTAGAAAAAGACAGCCTCCTTGTCCAGGACCGGCCGCCCCTGGGAGGCCTTGCCCTAGCCTCCCCCGGCTTGGGCCCGGGCTCAAGCCTTGCCTACCTAGCCCGGTTTTCCGACGGGGAGGAAGTCTACATCCTCGACCTGGATGAGGAAGGCCTCCAGGCCAGGCCCTTTGCCTGGCAGGCACTCCCCGGCCCAAGCCCTGCCCCGGCGGGGGGGCCTTCGCTTGCCCTGGGCGAGGCAAGGCGGGCCCCGGCCCTCCCCCGCCTTGGGGCGACGAGCCGCCTCCCCAGCCTCGACCTCGACGCCTCCTCGGCGGGCATCGAGCTTTCCGGCCTCGACCTCACGGAAAGCCTGGCCTGGACGGCCAAGGCGGCCTGGGCCTGGGAAGTCGGGGCGGCAGACCTGGAACTAGGCCTCGGCCTCTCCCTGGGCAAGCTGGGCCTAGACCTCAAGGCCTGGGACAGCTTCCAGAAAGGCCAGGCGACATGGTATCGCCTAACGGGCCTAAGCCTGGGCCTCGAGGCCCGCCTCCCCCAGGAGCCCTCCCGGAGGCTCCTCTGGGCCGGCCTCCTTTGGGGCCTTTCCCGGAGCGAGGCTGTCACAGCTTCAGCGCCCTATGCCTGGAGGGATAGCAGCCTCGAGGAGGGGGCTAGGCTCAGCCTGGGCTACCAAGACCTAAAAACGGGCTTTGGGCCCCCCTTCCCTATCCGGGGCCTAGGGCTTAGTCTCTGGTCCAGCCTGGAGTCCGCGGGCCCTGGCCCCGTGGCCGGCCTGGGCTCGTCCCTGGACTTCCACATCCCGGCTATCCGCCTGGACGGGAGCCTCCAGGTCGAGGCAGGCCTGGGGGAGGGCCTGGTCTTTGGGCCGGCGGGAGCCTGGGTCAGGCGAAACGCCTCCTGGACGGGCTCCATCCTGGGGGATCCCGCCCCGCCCTATGCCGAGTACGCCAACTCCGGCCTGGCCGACCGCCTCTATGCCCGGGCCGAGCTGGGCTCGGCCCTCCTGGACCTGGAAATCCAGGCCCCCGTCCTGGGCGCCTTCTGGGCCAGGCGCCTCGTGCTGAGGGCCGGCGGGAGGGCGGGCCTCCTCGCTCCGGACCTCCAGGCCGTCCTGGGGCCCTGGGACGCCCTATTCCTGGCCTCGGTCTGGGCTAGGCTCGATTTCGAGCTCGCCCCCCTGGCGGGCTCCCTCCTGGCCCAGGATTTCCGGGCAAGCCTCGAGCTCAGCCGGGCCCTTGACGAGGACTATGGAACTGCCCTTTCCTGGACCCTGAAATTCGCCTACAAGGTGGAGCCCTGATGGATATAGAGGAGCGATTTACCCCCGAGGCCGCGGAGGTCCTCCGGGATGCCATAGCCGACGCCGGGGGCAACGAGGTCTTCGCGGCCTGCCGGATCGACGAGGATGGCCTGATATCCGAGGTCCTCGTCTCCGCCCGGGGCCATAAAGGCGCGGTCCTCGCCCTGGACTCCCATGTGGACCGGGGCGACGTGATAGTCCACAACCACCCCTCGGGGGCCCTGCGCCCCAGCGACGCCGACCTCAACGTGGCCGGGGACGCGGGCTCCAAGGGCGTGGGCTCCTATATCGTCAACAACGCGGTCACCGAGGTCTACGTGATCGCCGAGCCTAGCCGGCGCAAGGCCTATGCCCTGCTGGACGAGGACGAGATAGCCGGGGTCCTGGACGAGGGCGGCAAGATGGCCACCATCATCCCCGACTACGAGGCCCGGCCCTCCCAGGTCCGCCTGACCCGGGACATCACGAGGTCCTACAACGAGGCCCGGATCCTCGCCGCCGAGGCCGGCACCGGGGTCGGCAAGTCCTTTGCCTACCTCGTGCCCTCCTTCGCCTGGGCCATCAAGAACGAGGAGAGGATCGTGATCTCCACGGCCACGATCAACCTCCAGAAGCAGCTCGTGGACAAGGACATACCCGTGGTCCAGCGGCTTTTCCGCAAGCAGACCAAGGCCGTCCTCGTGAAGGGCCGGGGCAATTACCTGTGCAAGACGAGGCTCAGGGAGGCCATCGACGAGGAGGGCCTCCTGGGCGGAGAGGACTCGCCCTTAAGGCGGATCCAGGCCTGGGCGGACTCAAGCCCCACGGGGGACCGGGCCGACCTCTCCTTCTGGCCCGAGGAGTCGGTCTGGTCCCGGGTCGCCAGCGAGGCCGACTCCTGCCTGGGCCTCCGCTGCCCGGACCGGGAAAAATGCTTTGTCCTCCGGGTGCGCAAGGAGGCCGCCGACGCCCAGGTGATCGTGGCCAACCACCACATCCTCTTCTCCGACCTGGCGGCCCGGATGGACGGGGCGGGCTACGAGGCCACCGCCGTCCTCCCGCCCTTCCGCATCCTCGTGATGGACGAGGCCCACGCGATCGAGGCCAGCGCCACAAGCTTCTTCTCCGAGGCCTTCAACCGCTTTGTGGTCCACAAGCTCCTGTCGCGCATAACGCGCAACCGGAGGGGCAAGGGCTTTGGCGTCGTGGCCAGGCTCATGGAGCTCCACAACTTCCCCTCCGCCGGCCTCGAGGCCCTCGGCCCCGCCCTCTCCAAGGCCCGGGAGGCCCTGGACGCCCTGGATGGCCGGGCGAGCCTCCTCTTCGAGGGCAAGGAGAGGTCCTACCGCCTTGTCCAGCCCTCGCCCACGATCACCGACCTTTTGCTGCGGCCCATGGGCGAGCTCGAGCGCAGCCTCGTGGCCTGCGCCGAGGTCCTGCGCCGGGCCCTCGAGGAGGCCCCGGACGAGGTGGCAGAGGAGAGGGCCGTCTACGAGGCCAAGCTCACCTTAAGACGCATAACTTCCCTAGCGGCGACCTGCGCCAAGTTCAAGGACTTCGACGTCCACCCGGAGACGGTCTTCTACCTTGAGAAGCTCAGGACCGGCCAGGGAGAGAGCTATATCCGCTACGTGGCCTCTCCCCTGGACATCACGGGCCTGATGGCGGAGTCGGTCTTCTCCAAGTTCCGCTCGGTGATCGCCTGCTCGGCCACCCTCTCCGTGGGGGACACCTTTGACTTCTGGAAGGGCAAGGTGGGCTTAAGGAAGACCGACCTCCCGGTGGACACCGCAAGCTATGCCTCGCCCTTTCCCTTCAGGACCAATGCCCTCATCGGGATCGACAAGGGAGCCCCCGCCCCGGACAGCCCCAGCTGGCAGGCCTATGTGAACCGGGCCGTGGTCGAGCTCTTGCGGGCCTCCCAGGGCCGGGCCCTGGTCCTCTTCACGGCCTACGACGCCCTGCGCTCGGCCTATGACGCGGCCCTCCCGGTGATGGCCTCCCTGGGCATAGCCTGCCTCCGCCAGGGGGACGACGAGAGGGGCAAGCTCATGGAGGCCTTCAAGACCGACATCTCCTCGGTCCTCTTTGCCACGGACTCCTTCTGGGAAGGGGTCGACGCCCCGGGGGAAACCCTCTCCCTCGTGATCATCGCCAAGCTTCCCTTCAAGGTGCCCACAGACCCGGTCCAGATGGCCCGGAGCGAGGCGATCGAGAAAAAGGGCGGCAACTCCTTCATGGAGATCAGCCTCCCCGAGGCGGTGATCAGGCTCAAGCAGGGCTTTGGCAGGCTTATCCGCCACTCCCAGGACCGGGGGGCCGTCGTGGTCCTCGACTCCCGCCTCGTGACCAAGCGCTACGGCCCCCTCTTTGTGGAGAGCCTGCCCCCCTGCCGCCTTGTCCCCGAGGACCTGGCCACGGTGGTCAAGGAAGTGGGACGCTTCTTAAACGACTGGTAGGACAGAGCCGGGGAGGCTAGAATGGGGGCAACATGCGCGCCTATCGACTAGAGAATCCTGTGCAGAACTACAGCTGGGGTAGCCTTGAGGGGCTCAAGGATTGCCTGGGCATACCCAATCCCGAGGGCCGGCCCGTGGCCGAGCTCTGGATCGGCGCCCATCCCAAGGCCCCTTCCCTGGCCATCCTGGATAAGGGAAAACAGCGCCTGGACGAGCTTATCCAGGCCGAGTCCGAGGCCTGCCTGGGCAAGGCCGCGGCCGGCCGCTTTGGCCCCGCCCTGCCCTTCCTCCTCAAGGCCCTATCAGCCGGGGGTCCCCTCTCCATCCAGGCCCATCCCTCCAAGCGCAAGGCGGAAAAGGGCTTTGAGCGGGAAAACCTGGCCGGCATACCTCTGGACGCCCCGGAGCGCAACTACCGGGACCCAAACCACAAGCCGGAGATGGTCGTGGCCCTCACCCGCTTCGAGGGCCTCTTTGGCTTCCGGCCCATCCCGGAGATCATCGAGAACATCAAGATCCTGGCCCCGGACAACCATGCCCAGTATGTGAGCCGCCTGGAGAAGAACCCCGGGAGGGTCGAGCTCTCCGTCCTCTTCTACTCGATCATCTCCTCGGACGAGGCCAACAAGTACGCGATCCTCGGCCGGGTCCTCGACCGCCTGCCGGGCATCCTGGCCAGGACCGACCTGGAGCACTCCCGCCTCGAGGCCTTCCGCTGGATGGACAGGCTCCGCCACATCTACCCCGGGGACGTGGGCATCCTGGCCCCGGCCCTCCTCAACTACAAGGTCCTCGAGCCCGGCCAGTCCCTCTGTGTGGGCGCCGGCAACCTCCACGCCGATCTTTCCGGAGAGGCCCTGGAGCTGATGGCGAGTTCGGACAACGTGATCCGGGGGGGGCTCACGCCCAAGCATGTGGACGTCCCCGAGCTGGTCTCCGTCCTCTCCTTTGACTCAGGCTCGCCCGAGCCCTTTGTGGCCAAGCCCGGCCCGGACGGGGAGGCGGACTTTCCCATCCTGGTGCCTGACTTTCGCCTCTCGGTGCTGAGCCCCGCCGGCCGGGTCCTCGAGCGGAAGGCCCAGGGCCCCGAGCTCCTCCTCTGCGCCGAAGGAAGGGCCACCTTGCGCAACCAGGGAGGCTCCCTCGAGCTCGACCGGGGCCAGGCAGCCTTTGTCCGGGCCGACGCCGGGACCTGGAGCCTCGAGGGAGAAGCCAAGGTCTACCGGGCCTTCCTGCCCCAGGGCGAGGCGGAGGCTTGAGGATCTGGGCCGACGGGGATAGCCTCCCGGCCGAGCTCCGCTCCCTCCTCTGCCGACGGGCCGCTTCAGAGCTGGCCCGGGCCAGGGAGGAGGGCCGGGAGCCGGCCTTTGACCTCTCTTTTGTGGCCGCCAAGGCCCTGAAGGTCGAGGCCCCGGCGAGCTTTATCCTCGTCGAGGGCGGCCCCGACGCCGCCGACCGCCGCATCCTCGCCGAGGCCAGGCCCGGGGACCTCGTGGTCACCCGGGACCTGCCCCTGGCCGAGGGCCTGGCCGAGGCC
>JAKPBN010000282.1 GCA_029778945.1 Spirochaetota bacterium | reverse complement strand
CGCCTCGGCGGCCTCGGCGGTCTCCAGGAGGCCCCAGCCCCGACGGTGGAGGACGAGGATCCCGCCCCCTGCCCCGGCTAGGTCGTCGCCGAGGCCCCAGCCGGCATCGACGAGGGGGGCCTCTATCCCCTGGCTCGGGGTCGGAGGGGAGTAGAGGAAGGCCTGCACTCCGAGACTTCCTTGGCCTTCCATGGAAAAGTCGGCTCTCCCGGGGCTAAAGCCGAGGACGGGGAAGGTTTCTACCTCCACCTTGAGGCCCAGGCTCCTAAAGCTCCGGGCGAGCCAGGCCGCGGTTGCCTTCTCCTGGGCCCCACCGGCGAGGCGGGAGGGGTGGGTGGCGGCAAGCCAGGCCACGGTCTCCCCGAGGCTCCGGGCGTCCAGGGCTGGGCCGGGGCTCCCTCGGCACGAGGCAAGGATTAGGGCTCCAAGCAGGAGTACCGGACCTAATCCGCTAGGTCGTCGCATGATCCCCAGTATACGCATTGCCGGCACTTTGGGGGAGTTCCTTTGCGGCTACGGGTGCCTTACAATCTGACACTATGGGGCTCAAGGCAGGACGGCACAGGGATTTCTATGAATGGCTCTTCTTCAAAGGAGGCATGAAGAGAAGTCTCCTCTTCCCCTTCCTGGCGATCATTGTCCTGGGGATAGGCACCATCTGGTTTATCGACCGTACGGTGAGCCGAAGGACCCTGGGTGACGCCATGGACGAGCTCCTCCTCGAGACGGCCGAGAGCCTCCAGTTCCGGGCGGTTTCCTATATCGATGGGGCTATCCTCCTGGCCGAGTCCAATGCCTCCATGGCCCTCTCTGCCCAGTCCTCGACCAGCCTGGACGGCTTTCGCCTGACCCTTTGGCGCCAGCTCAAGGGGCGCAATGATGTGGACCTGGCCTGCATAGCCTTTAGGAACGGGGAATATGTCGAGGCTCAACGCATGGAAGACAGGGTCAGGACGGGCCAGGCGGGCAAGGCCACCGCTGGGGCCCTCGTCCTCGAGTCCGTCGATGAGGACGGAAGGCCAGTGGGCGTGGAGCTCCGCAGGGAGGGTTATGACCCCCGCAAGAGGCCCTGGTACCTGGCGGCCTTGGGCGCAGGGCACGCCACCTGGACACCCCCCTACAGCCTGGTCTCCTCGGGGGAGATGGCCATGGCGGCGGCCGTTCCCTTCTACGACGAGAAGGGCCTAGCCGGGGTCACCACGGCGGACATCCGCATGGGGGCGGTCTCAGGCTTCCTCGCGGAGGCTTCCTCGGTCTCGGGCAGTCTCTGCTTTATCGTCGACGAAAAGGGCAAGCTTATCGCCTCCTCTTCCTCCCGCCCCCTGGAGGGCCAGATCGGGGGCAGGGAGCCCCAGGCCCCGGCCGCCCTGGTGGCAGCCGCCTTTGGGGGCGCCAACGGCTGGGTCAAGAGGATCGAGGAGAATGGCCGGGCTTGGCGCCTGACCAGCCTTGACCTCACCGGCAGGGCCGGGCTTCCCTGGCTCCTAATCACGGCCTTTCCCGAGGACCCCTTCCTCTCCCGCCTGGCCCAGGCCGACAGCTATAGCCTTGCCATCCTCTTCCTCGTCTTGGCCACGACCCTGGGCTTTGGATTTAACGCCGCCCATCGCGTCTCCCGGCCCCTGCGCCGCCTGGGCCTCCTTGCCGAGGCCTTTGACCCCGACGCCCCGGGCCTCGACATGGGCCTTGAGGAGGAGTCCCGCCGGGAGGACGAGATAGGCCGCCTGGCCCTAGCCTTTGACCGGATGTCCCGCCGCCTGGCGGAGAGCTTCTCCTCCCTGCATGACTCCATCGAGGAGAAGGAGGTCCTGCTCAAGGAGCTCAACCACCGGGTCAAGAATAACCTACAGATCGTCTCCAGCCTCGTCTCCTCCCAGGCCTACACGATCACCGATGAGGAGACCCGCAAGGGCCTCGAGAGCCTCCAGGACAGGATCCAGGCCATGGCCTATGTCCATGAGGATGTCTTCCACTCCGGGGACATGGGCTCCGTGGACATGGACCGCTACCTTTCCCGGATCAGCGAGGCCCTGGTCACGGGCTGCGTGGCCGTGGACGGGCGGAGGGCCGGGACCTGCCCAGTCTCCCTCAAGGTGGACCCGGGCAAGGTTTTCCTCTCCATGGACAAGGCCCTGCCCTGTGGCCTGATCGTCAACGAGCTTGTCTCCAATTGCCTCCGCCATGCCTTCCCGGGCCGGCAGGAGGGCCGGGTCAGGATCGCCCTGGTGGACCAGGGGGACTCGGGCTACCTTATGGTGGTGACCGACGACGGGATAGGCCTCGAGGCCGGCAAGGCGGCAACCCCAAAACGGAGGGAGGGCATGGGCTCGAGCCTGGTGGAGGCCCTGACCGCCCAGCTTGGGGGCAAGATGACGGTCTCAAGCAGTCCCGGGGGAACCGTGCACAGCCTCGGCTTTCCCAAGAGGCCCAAGGCCTAGGCCCCGGCCTCAGACCGGCTGTCCCATCTCCAAGAGGCTCTTGTTCCCCAAGGCTATAAAGCCCTGGAGGAGCATCAGGGCTCCGGTGCCGAGGAGGATCCACTCGATCCTCACAAGGTCGGCTAGGGGCCCAAAGAGCAGCATTCCC
>JAKPBN010000264.1 GCA_029778945.1 Spirochaetota bacterium | reverse complement strand
CGCCTCGGTGGACGAGCTCGGGTCGATCGCGGGCCTCGTGAACGACTTCTGCTCCGGCCTGCAGACCGGCATCCAGCAGGTGGCCACCACCAACCGGGAGCTGGCCGCCGTCCAGGCCTCCCTCTTTGAGGGCATCCGCCTGTCATCCCAGGCGGCCAAGGACATAGGGGAGAGCGTCGAGGGCACGATGGGCGCCATCGAGGCCGAGGACTCGGCCCTGGAGACCAGCCTTGTCCAGGCCAAGGAGCTCTCGGCCCATGTGGCCGCCACGACCACGGACCTGCAAGAGCTCGAGAGCCGGGTGGCCTCGTCCCGCTCGGGGGTCATGACCGTGATGACCGCCGTGGGCGAGCTTGTCCGGGAGGCCTCGGCGGCCCGGGAAAAAAGCGTGGACCTGGGCAAGATGGTCCGGGAAGGAGAAGAGGGCATCCGCGCGGTGATGGAGACGGTCAGGGCCGTGGCCCAGCGCTCGGCGGACCTGGGGGAGATCAACCGCCTGATCGCCGGGGTGGCCTCCAGGACCAACCTCCTGGCCATGAACGCCGCCATCGAGGCCGCCCATGCGGGGTCCTCCGGGGCGGGCTTCAGTGTGGTGGCCGAGGAGATCCGGACCCTCGCCGAGTCCACGGCCCAGCACACCCGGACGAGCAAGGAAAGCCTCAAGGAGATCCTGGGCCTGATCGACCAGTCCCTGGTCTCGGCGGAGTCCGCCGGGTCGAGCTTTGGCCTGATCCGGGACGCCGCCGCCGAGGTCGAGGCCCTCTCCGGCGAGGTGGCCCAGGCGATGGTGGCCGAGGGCCAGCGCTCCGAGGCCATCCTGGTTCACCTGGCGGAGACCGACGGCCTGGGCAAGTCCATAGCGGGCAGGACGGCCGGGCTCAACGGAGTCTCGGGCCGCATGACCGAGGGCCTTTCCCGCCTGGCCCAGGCCCAGGCCGAGGCGCGAAAGCTGGCCCTGGCCATGAGGACGAGAGACGCCGAGCTGGGCAAGGCCGTGGCCGACGTGGATGGCCTATCCGTGAAGACCTCGGAGCTCGCCGGGGCCCTGGGGCGCTTCCTGTCATCCTTCAAGACCTGACAGCGGCAAAAGCCTTGCCTACAAGGAGGCAATTATGAGAATGTCCATCCTTCCCTTCATCTCCCTGGGCCTCATGGCCATGCAGGGCGCCGCCGCTGCCCCAGGCGCCCCCGCCGTAGCAGGCTCAACCCTCACCTGGTATGGGCGCTCCTCGGTAAAGCTCCACACCGCCTCGGGCCTGGTCATCTACATCGATCCCTTTGCCCCGGGGGACTATTCCGAGCCCGCCGACCTGATTCTCGTGACCCATGGCCACGGGGACCACAACCAGGTAGGCCTCGTGGCCCGGAAGGCCGGCACGGTGATAGCCGCCCCCAAGGGCGCGGTGGAGGAAAAGGGAGTCCGGGTCCTGGCCGAGGAGGAGGGCTTTAGCCTCCCGGGCCTCGCCGTAAAGGCCCTGCCGGCGGCGAACAAGAACCACCGGCGCTCGGAGACCGTGGGCTGGCTTCTCTCCTTTGACGGCATCGTCCTCTACCACGCGGGGGACACGAGCCTCCTGCCGGAGATGGACGCCTGGAAGGCCTACGACATCGACTATGCCCTGTTGCCCTGCGACGGCTTTTACAATATGGGCCCCGAGGAGGCCTCCCGCTGCGCCGCCGCCATGGGCGCCAAGGCCGTGATCCCCATCCACTCGAGCAAGTCCGAGCTCTTTGACGCGAAAAACGCCGGGGCCGTCGTGGGCGAGCGGGTGATACTACTCAGGCCGGGAGAGTCGACCGGGCTCTAGGGCCTAGGCGACGGCCGGGATCGCGGGCTTGGGCCTTGGGGCCGGGATCCTCAACACGAGGAAGGCCGCGATAAGGCAGAGGACGGCGCTCACCTGGAAGGCCAGGGCGTAGTCCCCAAAATGGACCCTCAAGACCCCGGCCCCATAGGCCGCCAGGGCCCCGCCTATCTGGTGGGCCGCAAAGACCCAGCCATACACCACCGTGCCCCGCTCCGGCCCCAGGACTTCCCTGCAAAGGTGGATTGTCGGGGGCACCGTCGCGACCCAATCGAGGCCGTAGAAGATCACGAAGACCAGGGTCGAGGGGTGGACGGTGGAGAAGAGGATGGCCGGCAGGAGGAGGAGGGACAGGCCCCTGAGCCCGTAATAGGCAAAGAGGAGCTTCCGGGAGTCGATGCGGTCCGTGAGCCAGCCCGAGGTCAGGGTGCCCGCCACATCGAAGATCCCTATCAGGGCCAGGAGGCTGGCCGCGACGGGCTCGGACATTCCGTGGTCATGGGCGGCGGGGATAAAGTGGGTGCCCACGAGACCCGTCGTGGAGAGGCCGCAGACAAAGAAGGAGAGGACGAGGTACCAGAAGCTCGGCACCCTGGCACCTTCCCTCAGGGTGCCCAGGGCCAACCTGGCCGCCGGGATCGAACTAGGCGGGGGCGGGGTCCAGGCCTCGGTGGCTCCGTAGGGCCGCAGTCCGCGGCGGGCAGGGGACTCCCCCAGGAAGAGGAAGACCAAAGGCACCGCCGCCAAGGCGCAGGCGGCGACGATCAGGGAAACGCTTTTCCAGCCCCAGGCCATGGCCGCATGGGCCAGGCCGGGGAGGAATACGAGCTGGCCCGTGGCCGCCGCGGCCGTGAGGATCCCCGTCACGAGGCCTCGGCGGGCCACAAACCAGCGGGAGGCCACGGTGGCCGCAAAGACCAGGGCCATCGAGCCCGTCCCCACCCCGACCACCAGGCCCCAGAGAAGGACGAGCTGCCAGGGCGCCTGGATGAGGACCGTGGCTCCCGAGCCCAGGGCCACGAGGCTCAGGGCCGCCATCACCACCCGGCGGATTCCGAAGCGCTCCATCAAGGCCGCGGCAAAGGGGGAGACGAGGCCATAGAGCAGGACGTTGAGCCCCACGGCAAAGGATATCTGGGCCCGGCTCCAGCCAAAGGCTTCCTCAAGGGGGACGATGAGGACGGTAGGCGCGGAGCGGAAGCCCGCGGAGGCCATCAGGGTCAGGAAAGTGACCCCGGCGGCTATCCATGCGGGATGGATCCGGTGGGACCTGGGAACCATGGCTGCTCCTCGTTAGGACCGGGTTAGCCTAGGCGGCCCCGAAGACATGGCTGGAGACCGCTACCCCGAGGAGCCTTCCCGAGTAGTCCTGCCTTCCCGGGTCGGAGCCTCCGGCGCCGGCGGCCACAAAGAGGGGTACAAGGTGCTCGCTCCTCGGGTGGCATTCCAGGGCCCCGGGGGCCTTCTTCCAGTCCACGAGGGCCTTGTGCCTTGCCTCGGGGTCGGCCAGGGCCACGGTCCGGGAAAGCCAGGCATCGAAGACCCTCGAGGTCTCCTCGACCCGGGGATCCCCGGACATAAAGCCCCTCATGTTGTGGTAGCTCATGCCCGAGCAAACGATAAGCACCCCTTCCGAGCGCAGGGGCTCCAGGGCCTGGCCCATCCGGAAATGGGTTTCCGGATCCAGGCCCGAGACCAGGGATAGCTGGGCCACGGGGAGGCTCGCCTCGGGGAAGGCTACCATCATGGGCACAAAGGTCCCGTGGTCATAGCCCCGCTTTTCCTCCCGGGCCGTGGCAAAACCGGCCTGGCCCAGGAGCTCGGCCACCCGGGCGGCTAGCTCGGGCGAGCCCGGGCTGGGCCAGGTGAGGCTATAGGTAAAGTCCGGGAAGCCTCCATAGTCGTAGAGCATGCCCGGCTTCGCGCCAAAGTGGACCGTGGGCCGTGGCTCCTCCCAATGGGCGGAGACCACGAGGAGGGCCTTGGCCCTGGTCCGGTAGGCCTGGCCCAGGGCCTCGAGATACCTACGCAGACCCGCATAGCCTGAGTCGGGGCCAAAGTCATCTTCCATGACATTCCAGGGTCCGCCGCCATGGGGAATGTAGACGCTAGGGAGCTTGCCAGAGTCGGGCATAGGCCCTCCTTGTATCTTTATATAATAGCCAAAAATAGGGCCGGGGGCCAGATCGGAAGCCACTCGGGCCCTTGGGCCGGGTATTGGGTATATTTAGTACTATTAACAATTCTGGGCTCGGACGCTTTGGCTTTGACTCTCCATAGTCAGCGGAGCGATGTTTGTCCAAGGCCCCCATGGAGGAGCCTCCAGCGCCGCAAGGCAAGGAGTCATCATGAAGGAGCACAAAGTTAGGCGGTACATGCCAGCCAGCCCCGAGGCCGTGTTCGCGGCCCTCACCGAGCCCGGGGCCCTGGCCCGGTGGTGGGGCCCCGAGGGCTTTACCAGCCACGACGTCAAGGTCGATGCCCGGGTGGGCGGGGTCTTTAGCCTGGCCATGCGGGGCGAGGACGGCGTGGACTATCCTATGGCCGGCTGCTTTACCGAGGTCTCGGCCCCATGGAGCTTCCGGTGGGTGACGGAGGCCCTCAGCCTCGAAGGCAAGGCCCTCCTCCGCTCCACGGCTCGGGTGGAGCTCGGCACCCAGGATGGGGGGACCCTCCTCAGCCTCAAGGTGGACGCCGAGCCCCTGGTCCCCGAGGCCGTAGCCATGGTCGAGGGCATGCCCGTGGGCTGGAACCAGAGCCTCCATCGCCTGGAGGACTACCTCGAGGCTAGCCTGGACCGCCAGATTGTCACGACGGCTTTCCTCCAGGCCTCTCCGGAAGCGGCTTATGACGCCTGGGTCGATCCCGACACCATTGGCCGGTGGTGGGGCCCTGAGGGATTTAGCCTGACCCGGGAGGCCATGGACGTGCGGGTCGGGGGAGAGTGGCGCTTTGTCATGCACGGGCCCGACGGCACCGACTACCCCAACCTCGACCGCTACCGGGAGCTCACGCGGCCCTCCCGCATTGTCCTCGAGCACGCGGCCCCGCCCTTTACGATGAAGGTCTACTTTGACTCCTTCCAGGGAGGGACGATCCTCTCCATGCGCCAGACCTTCCCCGGTCCAGAAGCTGCCCAGGAGGCCCGCGACCGCTATGGCGCGGCCGAAGGCGCGGCCCAGACCCTGGCCAGGCTGGCCCGCCTTCTTGCGGGCGGAGAACGGAAAAGCTAGGATGTCCGCCTAGTCCCCTAAACCCTGGCTTTTCCGGAGACCCCATGGCCTCGCCCCCGCCCTCCGCCCCTGGGGATGAGCCAGGTGGCGCCGGGGATCAACCTCATCGCCGCCGCCGCGGCCCTGGGATTTGCCCTGGGCTGAGGGCCTGGGACTAGGGATTTTCCTAGCTTGCGCCGGGACAAGCCAGCTGTATAATGTCGCCAGGAAATATAAAAAAGAGGCTCGCCATGAAGCTCTCCCGCAACAGCCATAACATGTCCCGGACTCGATGAATGGGCAACCTCGAGCGCATCGCCTTTATTGACCGGCGCATCCGCGATGCCGGCCATGTGAAGGTGGCAGAGGTCGTGTCACGCTTTGAGGTATCCGAGCGCCAAGTCAAGCGCGACATTGAGTTCCTGCGCAACCGCCTGGACGCGCCGATCCTCTGGGACAGGAAGGCCAGGCACTACCACTACTCCCGGCCCTGGAAGAACCTCGCCTTCGCCGACGAGAAGGCCCTGCTCTTTTTCGTCTTTGCCCGCTCCGCCG
>JAKPBN010000259.1 GCA_029778945.1 Spirochaetota bacterium | reverse complement strand
GCCTCGCTTCCGGAGCCGTAGAGGCCATCGATCAGGGCCCTCACATCATCGGTATAGCTCTCCGCCTCATAATGGATATTGGAATAGGCTAGGGCCTTTTTCAGGGCTCCGTCAAAGGCGTCCTGGCTTGAGGCCGGAAGGGCGAGCAGGAGAAGGCCCACCACGCCAGCCAAGATCGATCGGATCCTTCCCATAAAAGCTCCCCCGGAGATCGAGTAGTATGCCGTCCAATCTAGCGCGGCGGGCGAGCGGCATCCATGCCGCGGGGGGCCCGAGCGCAGCGAGCCGGCCTCCTCCTGGAGAGCCCCCCACGGATGAAGCCCGGGGCTATATCCCGTAGCAGCCCGAAGGTAATGTCCCCAGGAGATAAACCCCGTGACCATTACCTGGGACAGAGCAACGCGGCGGGTGGGCGGCATCCATGCCGCCGCAGAAGGCCTAAAGTCCTTCTGCGCTTGCCCCATCGCGCCATCCTTGGCGCGGGGGTCCGAGCGCAGCGAGCCGACCCTCGCCTGTCAACGCCAGGCCCCGCGCGATTATGTCCGAGAAAGGTTCAGGCGAGTATAATCCCATGGGGTCTATCCCTTTCGGGAGAGCCAGGGGATATAGTCCCGGTCGACCAGAAGACTATGGTCTATCAGCCTCTCCTTCGCGACGTCGAGGAGGATCTCGAGGCTAACCTCGCCGCGGTGGAGCCTAGCCAGGACAAGGTCGATCTCCCCGATGATCTCCCCATGGATCCGCAGGTGCTCGGAAAGTCCTGGATAGGAGGCGGCATCCATCTGGGATTCCTCGTCGGCGTAGTGCTCGATGACAAGCTTCCTAAGGCCGGCCAGGGCCTCCTCGATAGCCTGGGGAGGAAGGGCCGAGGCGGCAAGGGCGGTGAGCCGGCGCAGGCCGTCAAAAAGACCTTTGTGGGCCGTGTCGAGGCTCGGCACGCCCACGCTGTACTCAGGCCTCCAGACAAAGGAGAAGGTGGCCCTAGCCACGGCCAGGCGCGACTCATGGACTTCCTTGAGGCGCCAGAGCAGGGAGGGCAGGCCCTCGATCACCGCGGCGGGAATAAAGATGAGCTTGAGTCCGGCTCCGGCCCGGGCGGCAAAGAAGCAGGCCTCCTCGTGGAGGATCCGCTCCTCCCCCCAGAAGTCCCCGGGGCCCAGGCGGGAAAGGAGGCCTCCCGGGGAGAGGAGCTCGAGGCCGCCGGTCTCCACGATGGATAGCCCCCGGCCCAGGGCCAGGCCGATGTCGGTCCCCGCCTCCAGACTGTGCTCGGTCACGGCCAGGGAGAGGAGCCAGCGGCCTTCCTCGGAGAGCTCGACCCCGGCGAGGGAGTCCGCGATGAGGCCGGCCAGGCGGGACCGGCCCAGGGGAGGATGGACCCGGGGCAGGGGGCCGAGCAGCTCTGGGGCGAGGACCGTCATTTCCCCAAAGGCCGCCACCCTCCCCCAGGGACGTTGCACGGCATCGGGGGAGTCGGTGTGGCTGAGGAGGAGGAGGGCCGAGGAATCCTGGGCAAAGTCATCGGCATCCCCATGGATCATCCCGCCCCCCACGTCGAGCTTCTTGAGCTCCGCCGCCTCAAGATAGTCGGCCTTGACCTTGGCGACGGCCTCGGGATCCATGCCCGGGACCAGGGCGGCGCCGCCCGGACTGGGCCTTTGCATCGAGTCGAGGACCCGGAAGGGCGAGAGATCGGCCCAATGGGCATAGGTCTTGCCAAAGGCCCGGAAGCGCATGATCGTGGTCTCCACCGGATGGGGGGAATGGATAGGCAGCACCTCGAGGCCATCCAGGTCCTGCCAGGATCCCTCCACAAGGTCGTGGACATCGAAGTAGCGGCAAAAGTCCCCCTCGGCTATTCCAGCCAGGGCCGAGAGCTTTTTGGCCGCTGCGGCCCTCACCCAGGGCACGGCGAAGTAGCGCAGGCGGCGGGGTCCCCGGAAGAGGGCGGCCAGGCCTATGAAGTGGTCGTCGTGGACATGGGTGTGGAAGATCCCCGTGAGGTCGGACAGGCCCAGGCCCACGGCCTTGAGGCTCTCCTCGATGTCGGGGCCGGCGTCCACAAGATACCAGTCCCCGCGATAGAGGATGGCCGAGCCGATGCAGGGGCGGGTGGGATCCCAGCCATCGCCCTCGCCCAGGTGGAGGATGGCGAAGTCCGCAGGCACCGGCTGGGCCCGGGGGAGGACATAGGAAGTCCCGGCCAGGCTGCCCCGGGTCTCGAGGTCGACCTCGGCCCTCTCCCGGCCATAGATGATCGCATAGCGGTTGTCCCCGAGCCGGTGGACAAAGACCCCGTCCCTGAGCTCGACGGCCTGGGCGTCAACAACCCGCAGATCCAGCAGGCCCCGGATGGGCTTGATCGACCCAAAGGAAAAGGAGAGCTTTATGGCCATCCTCTCCTTGGCCTGGGCCGGGGACATGCCGGCGGCCTCCATCTCCTCGAGGCTCGATAGGCCGTAGTTGCCCAGGTGGATATAGCGGGCCTGGGCCTCGAGCTGCTCCTTGAGCCCAATGAGCATGGGCCTTCTCCCGGTGTTGGCCGGATAGCCGGGCAGGACCATGCCCTGGCGGTAGAGCATCTGCAGCACGGGGAATTCCGCCGCGTTGGCGAAGCGGCCGGCGAT
>JAKPBN010000202.1 GCA_029778945.1 Spirochaetota bacterium | reverse complement strand
CTTCCCCTGGTCTTCCTCACCGCCCACGAGCGCTGTGACGATGCCCGCTCGGCCCTGAGGCTCAGGGTCGAGGACTTGCTCCTCAAGCCCGCCTCGGAGCCCGCGGTCCTGGCGGCCCTGGAGCGGGCCCTGGGCCGGCGAGGGCCGGGCCAGGGCGGCGCCGCGGCCTCGTGCGCCGCCGCCGGCCTGGCCCAGTGGCTTGCGGAGTCCCTGAGGACCGAGCTGGCCCAGTCCAGGGTTCCCGAGGAGGGCCTGGGGCGCTATGGCGCCCTCTCCGGGGACCGGGGTCCCGTCGTGGCGGCCCTGGCCCTGCGCTGGGCCGATGCCCCGGCCGAGGGCCCTGGCACGGCTTCCCTCAGGGCGGGGGCGGCTGCCCTTGAGCGCTGCTTTGCCCTCCGGGGCCTCGAGGCCCTGGCCGGGGCCGGCCAGGACCGGGCCCTCTGCCTCGTCCTGGCCAGGTCCGGCCAGGCCCTGGACGAGCTCGCGTTGCGCGACCTCGTTCTGGGCTGCGCCGAGTCCGTCCTGGAGGCCTTGCGCAACGATCTAGGGCTCTCGGTCCTGGCCGGGGCCGCCTTTGCCGCCGGCCCCCAGGGCTCGGGCCTGCCGGGGCCGGCCAACCTGGCCCGGGCCGCGGCCTCGGCGGTGTCCGTCGCCGGCAAGGGGCGGAGGGTGGTCCTGGCGCCCCTGGCGGCCCCCGTGGCCCCGGGCCAGGCCGGGGAGGCTCTAGCGAGGGACGGCCTCCTCCACGACCGGGCGGCCCAGGGGGCCCTCGCCCTGATCGAGGAAAGGCTTGCGGAGGACCTCTCCCTGGAGAACGTGGCCGGCCTCGTGGGGGTTTCCCCCTCCCATCTCTCGCGCCTCCTGGCCCGGCGGACGGGGATGGGCTTCGCGGACTGCCTGGCGCGGATCCGGGTGGAAAGGGCCAAGGCCTATCTCTCCGCGGCTTCGGTCAGTGTCAAGGAAGTGGCCGTCCTGGTCGGCTTTCGGGATCCGGCCTATTTTGCCCGGGTGTTCAAGCGCTTTGCCGGTACCAGTCCGGCCGAGTATCGGGATGGCAGCCGGCGGGGCCAGGCCGGGGAGGTTTTGGAATGAGGTTGGGACATTGTCGATTCCCTTGGGTGGTCCTGGCCCTTTCCCTGGGCCTCGCCGGAGCGGCTTTTGCCCAGGCTGCCCCGGGAGCCGGCCCTATCCGTCTCCGCCTGGCCGAGCTCCACCCCGACGACCATCCGACGACCATGGCCGACTATGAGTTCGCCCGCCTCGTCTCCGAGCGCTCGGGGGGCAGGATCAAGATCGCGGTTTTCTCCGGCTCGGTCCTGGGCCAGGAGATATCCGTGCTGGAGCAGCTCCAGTTCGGGGCCATAGACATCGCCAGGGTATCCCTGACCGCCGTGGCCAGCTATGTGCCGCCCCTGGTGGCCCTGGAGATGCCCTACCTTTACAAGGATGAGGCCCACATGTGGCGGGTCCTCAGGGGGGATGTGGGCCGGGAGCTCCTGGCCTCGGTAAAGTCGGCGGGCTTTGTGGGCCTCTGCTTCTTCGAGGCCGGAGCCCGGTCCTTCTACAACTCCCGGCGCCCCGTCCGCAGCCCCGCAGACCTGGCGGGCCTCCGGGTGAGGGTCCAGGAGAGCCAGCTCATGGCGGACATCGTGGCGGCCTTTGGGGCCCGGCCCCTCCCCCTCGCCTTTGGGGAAACCTATTCGGCCCTGGAGACCGGCCGGGTCGACGGGGCGGAGAACAATCTGCCCACCTACCTCACCTCCCTCCACTACAGGCTCGCCGGCTACTATACCCTAACCCGGCATAGCCGGATCCCCGAGATGCTCGTGGGCTCCCAGAGGAGCCTCGCCGTTCTTTCCGCCTCCGACCTGGCCCTGGTGGCCAAGGCCGCCGAGGACGTGGTCGAATTCCAGAGGGCGGCCTGGAGGCAGTACGAGAAGGACTCCGCGGAGACCGTGGCCAAGAGCGGCATCTCCTTTATCGAGCCCACGAGCCCCGGGGCCTGGAAGGCCCTGGCCGCCAAGGTCTACGAGAGCCAGCCCAAGGACATCAGGGCCATCGTGGCGAGGATCAAGGCCGTCCAATAGGGCCGGCACCGCATCAGAGTACCGGAAAAAGCATATAAGTCCTCGACCACGGCTTTCCCGGCGGGTATAGGATGCCTCCCGTCGCCGTCCGCGAAAAGCGGAACGGTGTTCCAAATGGAGGTATCATGAAACTGAAGCGTATCCTGGTCGCGGCCCTGGTCATCGCCGTCGCCCTCTCGGGCGCCGTCGCCCAGACTGTCCTTAAGCTGGCGGAGATCCATCCCCAGGGCTATCCCACCGAGCTCGCGGACGAGGAATTCGCCCGCCTGGTCAATCTCTACACCAACGGCAAGTTCAAGCTCGACATCTATCCGGGCGGACAGATCTCCGGGGACGAGAAGGTCGTGATCGAGCAGGTCAAGATCGGCGCCATCCAGATCGCCCGGGTATCCTCCGGCGCCCTCGGCTCCTTCAATGCCCAGCTCAACGTCTTCAGCCTTCCCTACCTCTTTGACTCCGCCGACCATATGTGGAACTTCCTCCTCAGCCCCTACGGCGACAAGATGCTCGCCGACCTGGCCCCCTCGGGCTTCGTGGGCCTCTGCTGGTACGATGGCGGCGCCCGCTCCTTCTACGCCAACTATCCCCTGAACTCCATCGCCGATCTCAAGGGGCACAAGTTCCGGGTCATGCCCAACAACCTCCTCGTCAAGATGGTCGAGGCCATGGGCGCCTCCGCCGTGCCCATGGGCGCCGGCCAGGTCTTCTCCGCCGTCCAGACCGGAGTCATCGACGGCGCCGAGAACAACGCCCCCTCCCTCATCTCCTTCAACCATTACCAGGTCGCCAAGTACTACATGCTCGACGAGCACCTCCGCCTCCCCGAGGTCCTCTTCATGAACAAGGCCGCCTGGGACAGGCTGTCCGCCACCGACCAGGCCGCCTTCCGCAAGGCCGCCAAGGAGACCATCGCCTTCCAGAGGGCCAAGTGGGACGCCTATGTCATCGAGGCCACGAAGAAGATCGTCGCCGAGGGCGAGATCATCGTGCCGGTCCCGGACAAGACCCCCTTCAAGAACGCCGTCAAGCAGCTCGTGGCCACCGAGTCCCCCGCCTTTGCCGAGACCATCAAGGCCATTGACGCCGCCCGCCCCAAGAAGTAATCCTCCCTGCGGGCCATCCGGCCGTCCTCCGCTGCGGGGGCCGGCCGGCCCTGGCCCGTCTGTCCAGTCTTGAAGGAGTCCCCATGCCAGACAAGAAGAAAAGCGGCATCACCAGGTTCTTCCTCGTCATCGACAAGTTCGTCGATGGCTTCTGCATCACCCTCCTCGTCCTCATGATCCTCAATGTGTTCATGGCCGTCCTGACCCGGAAGCTCTTCAGCTTCGTTCCCTCCTGGTCCGAGGAGATGACCCTGCTCTTCCTGACCTGGTTCACCTTTATCGGCATCGCGATCGGCTTCCGGGAGAGCCTCCATCTGGGCATGGACCTCTTCGACAACCTGCCCAAGAAGGTCCTCCACTGGATGGACAAATTCGTGGACGCGTGCACCTTCCTCTTTGGCCTCTACCTTGTCATCTACGGCTGGGACTTCTCGATGATGATGCGGGGGTCCTTCCTCGCGGCCACCCATCTTCCCAACCTGCTCCAATACATCGTCATGCCGATCACCGGAGTCCTCACCTGCGCCTACTCGGCCCTGCAGTTCCTGGGCTTCGACATCAGCCGCTACCATTCGATCGACGAGGAGATCACCCGCGATGCCAAGTAACACCGTCGCCATCTGGATCCTCTGCCTGACCTTTGTGGTCTTCCTCCTCCTGAGGTTCCCCGTCGCCCTCGTGCTCGCGATCTCCTCGATGGCCACCCTCTGGTACCTCCAGATGCCCATCGTCGTCGTGGCCCAGCAGATCATCCAGGGGATCAACGTCTTCTCCCTCCTGGCCATCCCCTTCTTTATCATGACCGGCCAGCTCCTGGGCGCGGGTGGCCTGGCCAACCGCATTGTCGACTTTGCCAATGTCTTTGTGGGACGCTGGCCGGGCGGCCTGTCCATAGTCAACTCTGTGGCCTGCATGCTTTTTGGCAACCTCTCGGGCTCGGCGGTCGCGGACACCTCGGCCATCGGCTCCGTGATGATCCCGATCATGAAGAAAAAGGGCTATCCCGCCGAGTATGCCGTGGGCCTCACGATCTCCTCGGCCATCCAGGGGGTCGTCGTCCCGCCCAGCCACAACCTCGTCCTCTACTCCATCGTGGCCTCGAGCGTGATCGGCGGCATCTCGATCGCCAAGCTCTTCGCGGCTGGCATAGTCCCGGGCCTCCTCCTGCTCGTGACCTTGTGCACCGTGGGCGTGGTCATCAGCATCAAGAACAAGTACCCCCGGGGAGACGCGACCGAGCGCCGGAAGATCCCCATGATCATCCTCAACGGCCTCCTCTCCTTCACCCCCGCGGTGATCATCCTGGGCTCGATCCTCACGGGCCTCGCGACCGCCACCGAGGCTGGAGCCCTGGCCGTCGTCTACTCCTTCTTCCTGGGCTTTGTGGTCTATCGGGAGCTCAAGCCCAAGCACCTCTGGCCTGTCCTGGTGCGCACCTTCCGCACCGTCCTCATGGTATTCTTCCTCATCGGCGCCTCCGGGGCCTTTGGCTACGCGATGACCATCCTCCGCCTGCCCGACCTGATCACCCAGGGCTTCCTCCAGATCTCCTCGAACCCCATCGTGATCCTCCTCATGATCAACGTCCTCCTCCTCCTCCTGGGCGGACCGATGGACATGGCCCCCATGATCGTCATCCTCACCCCCATCCTCCTGCCGGTCTGCATGAAGCTCGGGATGGACCCCATCCAGTTCGGCCTCGTGCTGATCTTCAACGCCGGGATGGGCCTCTTAACCCCGCCGGTGGGAACTGTCCTCTTTGTGGGCTGCGCGATAGGCAAGGTCAGCGTAAAGGCAGGGACCAAGGCGATGATGCCCTTCTTCCTCGCGATGATCGTGGTTCTCCTCCTGATCACCTATGTGCCCCAGTTCACCATGTGGCTGCCCCAGTTCGTGAAATAGGAGAATATAGGACTGGGCCACAGAGCCGAAGGCCTAGCAAAGTGTTAGGCACAGAGACACAGAGAAAGATGCGTTAGAATATTAGAGAAAAAAAATAGGGATCAGGACCTTGCTAGCAAGGCTGATCCCTATTCCTATTCTCTGCGGGGCCGCTTTTCTCAGTGTTTTTCCGCTAAGAGCTGACTTTTCTTTGATAGCAGGTGATTTAAGGGCGAGGGGCAGTGAACCCTCTGATCCCTATTCAATCCTTGATTTTTGCCTCTCCCCTCTGTGTCTCTGTGGCACATTCTCTTCATGGCCCCATGAGGTGTATGGCGAAGCCGGCTATCTCTAGATCGAGGTAGACGGCCTTGAGCCGGCCCTTTTCGATCTTCTGGGTCTCTGGCCTTGTGCCGATGCCCAGGTCCCGGAACCTGGCCACGGCCCGCTCGGCGTTGTTGCAGCGGATCCCGATGTGGCCCTTTTCGCCCAGGAAGGGCTTCTTCATCACCTCGATGGCGTCGGAGGCGAGGATGGAGGAGTTGCCGTCCTTGAGGTTCAGGCCAAAGAGCTCGGACAGGAGCTTGGCCGTCTTGGCCCCCGAGGCCTCGTCGGGGCTGTTGATCCCCAGGTGGCCGAAGGAGAAGCCGTGGAGGGCCAGGACGGCCTCCCGGCAGGTCTTTTCGATGCCCGCCCAGTCCGCCGCCGCTATCGCCTCGGGCCTGACCATCCAGGATCCGCCCACGGCATGAATGGAGGGCTTTCTGGCCCAGGCCCCGACATTGGAGGCGTCTATCCCGCCGGTGGGCACAAACTTGATTCCCCCAAAGGGGCCGGCCAGGGCGTCGATCATGGCAAGGCCCCCCGAGGCCTCGGCGGGAAAGAACTTGAGGATCTCCAGGCCCAGGGCGGCTCCCCGGGCAACCCCGTCGGGGCCCGACACTCCGGGCAGGACCGGGACGCCCTTCTCCAGGCAGAGCTCGACCACCTCGTCCACCCAGGCGGGACAGACCACAAAGCGGGCTCCGGCCTCGATCGCGGCCCGGGCCTGCTCGGCCTTGACCACGGTCCCGGCCCCGACAAGGACCTCGGGCAGGCCGCGGCTGAGGGCGGCTATGGACTCCAGGGCGGCGGAGGTCCGGAAGGTGACCTCGGCCACGGGTATGCCCCCGGCGAGGAGGGCCTTGCCCAGGGGGACGGCCGCGGCGCTGTCCTCGAGCTTGACCACCGGTACTATGCCAATCTCCCCAATGCGCCGGGAAACCTCGTCCATGTCTGCCTCCTGTCCTTTGGATACTAGCATCATATATGAAAATGGACTACCGTTCCATAATTAAGATTGCATTCCCGGCCCAGGCGGGGTTAGAATAGGTCGAGGTCAGCGATGAAACACGTAGTCACCTTCGGCGAGATCATGCTCAGGCTCAAGTCCCCCGAGAGGGAGAGGCTGTTCCAGTCCCCCAGCCTTGAGGCCAGCTTTGGCGGGGGGGAGGCCAATGTCGCCGTCTCCCTCTCCATTCTGGGCGCCCGGGCCTCTTTTGTCACGGCCCTCCCGGCCAACCCCGTGGGCGAGGCCGCCCTGCGGGCCGTCAGGGCCTATGGGGTCGACGTCTCCCAGGTCCGGCGCTCGGGGACCCGGGCCGGGATCTACTTCCTGGAGACGGGCTCGGACATGCGGCCTTCTGAGGTGGTCTATGACCGGGCGGGCTCGGCCATAGCCGAGGTGGGGCCCGGGGACTTTGACTGGAAGGCTATCTTCCAGGGGGCCGACTGGTTCCATGTGACGGGCATTACCCCCGCCCTGTCCCAGTCGGCGGCCGAGGCCTGCCTCGAGGCGGCCGCCGCGGCCAGGGCGGCGGGAGCCAAGGTCTCGGTGGACCTCAACTACCGCAAGAAGCTCTGGAACTATGGGGTCAAGGCGCCCCAGATGATGTCCCGCCTCGTGGCCCTCGCCGATGTCCTCATCGCCAACGAGGAGGACATCCAGCTGGGCCTGGGCCTAGCCGCTCCCGGGGCGGATCCCGGCAAGGGCGAGGTCGAGGCCGATGCCTACCGCAAGCTCGCGGAGCGGACCAAGGCTAGTTTCCCCGGCCTTAAGGTCATAGCCATAACCCTGAGGGAAAGCCGCTCCGCGGACCGCAATGGCTGGTCGGCCGCCATGCTCGGAGCCTCGGGCTTCAGGATCTCCCGGCAGTACGAGATCCTCGACATCGTGGACCGGGTGGGCGGGGGGGATTCCTTCGCGGCGGGCCTGATCTTTGGCCTCCTTGAGCTGGAGGACGAGGCTAGGGCCCTCGAGTTCGCCGTGGCCGCCTCGGCTCTCAAGCACACGATCCCCGGGGACGTCAACCTGGCCACCCGGGCCGAGGTCGAGCGCCTGCTTGGGGGCGATGGCTCGGGCCGGGTCAGCCGCTAGGCCGGACAAAGGAGAGACTATGGACAAGACCCTGTTTCCCGACCGCGAGCTCGAGCTGGAGACCATCGAGGCCGGCAAGGTCACCCGCAAGATCCGGGCCCGAGGCGGCCGGATGATGATGGTCGAGGTCCTCTTTGCCCCTGGGGCGGTCGGGGCCGACCATGAGCACCCCCATGAGCAGGCCACCTACTGCCTGGAGGGCAAATTCGAATTCCGCCATGGCCTTGAGCGCTACACCCTCGGGGTGGGCGACACTATCTATGTCGCGGGAGGCGTCAGGCACGGAGTCACCTGCCTCGAGCAGGGCCGCCTCCTCGACGTCTTTACCCCCCAGCGGGAAGACTTTCTCAAGAAATAAGGAGTTGCCATGAACTTGGACATACGCTACGGCCAGGACCCCGAGGACGCGATGTACTACGACACCGAGACCCTCCGAGACCGCTTCCTTGTGGAAGGGGTCTTTGGGCTCGGGGAGCTGAGGCTGACCTATTCCCACACGGACCGGGTCATCTTTGGCGGAGCCTGCCCCACGGTCGCTCCCTTGGCCCTCACGGGGGGCAAGGAGCTGGGGACGGAGAATTTCCTGGACCGCCGGGAGCTCGGGGTGATCAACATCGGCGATGCCGGGACGGTTGAGGCCGACGGGATCAAGTACCGCCTCGGCAAGCGCGAGGGCCTTTATGTGGGCCGGGGGACGAAGGCCATCTCCTTCACCAGCGACGACCCCGCCAAGCCCGCCAAATTCTACCTCATGTCCAGCCCCGCCCACAGGACCTGCCCCACGGTCCTGATCCCCGAGGCCAAGGCCAACCCCCGCAAGCTGGGCAGCCCGGAGGCGTGCAACGTGCGGACCATACGCCAGTATGTCCACCCCGCGGTCTGCGAGTCCTGCCAGCTCTGCATGGGCCTCACGATCCTCGAGCCAGGCTCGGTCTGGAACACCTTCCCTCCCCACACCCACGAGCGGCGCATGGAGGTCTACCTCTACTTCGACATGGCGCCCGAGACCCGGGTGATCCACCTCCATGGCCGGCCCGACGAGACCCGCCACCTCATGATGTCCAACGAGCAGTGCGTGATCTCCCCCTCCTGGTCCATCCACTCCGGGGTGGGCACGGGGCCCTACTCCTTCATCTGGGGCATGGCCGGGGAAAACCAGACCTTTGACGACATGGACGGCATCAAGCCCTCCGAGCTCCGCTAGGGGGAAGCATGGCAGGCATACTGGATAGATTCCGGCTGGACGGCAAGGTGGCGATCGTGACCGGGGCCTCCCGGGGCCTGGGCCAGGCCATGGCCCTAGCCCTGGCCCAGGCGGGGGCCGACATCCTGGGCTCGTCCTCGGGCCCGGCCGCCCCGGAGACCGAGGCCGCCGTCAAGGCCCTGGGCCGGCGCTATGTCCACGTGGAGGCCGATCTTGTCACCACGGAGCCCGTGCCGCGCATCGTCAAGGCAGCCATGGAGGCCTACGGGCGGATCGACATCCTCGTGAACAACGCGGGCACGATACGCCGGGCCGATTCCGTGGACTTCTCCGAGCGGGACTGGGACGAGGTCATGGGGGTCAACCTCAAGACCCTCTTTTTCCTCTCCCAGGCCGTGGGCAAGGTCTTTATCGCCCAGGGCCGGGGGGGCAAGATCATCAACACCGCCTCCCTCCTCTCCTTCCAGGGTGGCATCAGGGTCCCCTCCTATACCGCCTCCAAGGCCGGGGTCAGGAATCTCACCATGCTCCTCTGCAACGAATGGGCCAAGCATGGCATCCAGGTCAACGCCATAGCCCCGGGCTACATGGTGACAGACAACACGACTCAGCTCCGGGCCGACGAGAAGCGGAGTGCGGAGATCTTCTCCCGCATCCCCGCGGGCCGCTGGGGCTCGCCGGAGGATATGGCGGGCGCCGTGGTCTTCCTGGCCTCCCCCGCCTCGGACTATGTCAACGGATTTACCCTGGCCGTCGACGGCGGCTGGCTGGCCCGGTAGCGGCATCCCCATGGAAGCCAGGCTGATCCTGCTCAGGGCGGGCGATTCCGTGGCCGTGGCCGTCGAGGACATCCCGGCGGGGGCCAGGGCCTGGCTCACGGGCAGCGCCGAGGGCCCGGGGCCCGTCTGCCTCGAGGCCATACCCCGGGGCCACAAGCTGGCCCTTCGGGACATCGAGCAGGGGGCCGAGGTTTTCAAGTACGGCCGGACCATAGGCCGTGCCGCGGCGGACATCAAGGCCGGGGCCTGGATCCATTCCCATAACCTGTCCTCGGGCCTCGACACCGCCTTGGGGCCGGGCAGGCTCCCCATCCTGGGCCCCCACTGGCCCGAAAGGGAAGGCCTGGCTCGCCTGCTGGCGGATCCCGCTTCGGCCATAGCCCCGACCTTCCTGGCCTACCGGGGGCGGGATGGCCGGGTGGGCATCCGCAACGAGGTCTGGATCATCCCCACCGTGGGCTGCGTCAACGGCAGCGCGGAAGGGATGGCCCGGATCGCGCGGGAGGACTATGGCCTCGAGGCCCACGCCCTCACCCATCCCCTGGGCTGCTCCCAGCTCGGGGGCGACCTCGAGGCCACCCGCGCCATCCTGGCCCGCCTCGCGACCCACCCCAACGCCGGGGCCGTCCTTGTCCTGTCCCTGGGCTGCGAGAACAACCGCCTGCCGGAGTTCCGGGCCGCGATGGGCGACTTCGATCCGGCGCGCACGAGGTTTATCCCCCTCCAGGACGTCGAGGACGAGGTGGCCGAGGGGCGGAAGGCCCTTGGAGAGCTCAAGGCCGTCCTCGCGGCCGACCGGCGGGTCCCCGTTCCCTTGTCGGAGCTGCGCCTGGGCCTCAAGTGCGGGGGCTCGGACGGCTTTTCGGGCATCAGCGCCAACCCCCTCGTGGGCCGGACCTGCGACCTCCTCATGGCCGCCGGGGGCGGGGCCTTCATGAGCGAGGTGCCCGAGATGTTCGGGGCCGAGGCCGAGATCTATGAGCGGTCCTCCGCGGCCTCGGTCCTGGACGGGGCCCTGGGGATGATCGAGGGCTTCAAGGACTACTACCGCTCCCATGGCCAGCCGGTCTACGAGAACCCCTCCCCGGGCAACAAGGAGGGGGGCATCACGACCCTGGAGGAGAAGTCCCTGGGCTGCGTGCGCAAGGCCGGCTCCTCCCCGATAGCGGGCATCCTGCCCTATGGGGGGGCTTCCCGGGCGGCCGGACTCCACCTCGTCTCAGGTCCCGGCAACGACCTTGTGTCCTCGACCGCCCTTTCGGCGGCTGGGGCCCATATCGTGCTGTTCACCACCGGCCGGGGCACCCCCTTTGGGGCTCCCGTTCCAACTATAAAGATATCGTCCAACTCCTCCCTGGCGGGCCGCAAGCCGGGCTGGATCGACTTTGACTCAGGACCGATCCTGGGGGGGGCCGGCTTCGAGGCCCTCTCCCTCGAGCTGTTGCGCCACATCATCGCCGTGGCCGAGGGCAGGCCGACCAAGGCCGAGCTGGCGGGCCACCGGGGCATAGCCATATTCAAGGAAGGAGTCACCCTATGAAGGACTTTATCGGCGAGGATTTCCTCCTGCCCAATGAGGCCGCCATCAGGCTTTTTGAGGACTATGCCCGGGCCGCCCCGATCATCGACTACCACTGCCACCTGCCTCCGGCCGACATCGCGGCCAATAGCCGCTTTGCGAGCATCGCCCAGGCCTGGCTCGGGGGAGACCACTACAAGTGGAGGGCCATGAGGGCCAACGGCGTGCCCGAGGCGGACATCACCGGCCATCCCGCGGACCGCCGGACCTTTGACGCCTGGGCCCGCACCGTTCCCCTCCTCGTGGGCAATCCCCTGCACCACTGGACCCACCTCGAGCTCCGGCGCTACTTTGGCATCGCCGAGGCCCTGTCCGAGAGGACGGCCCCGGCCATCTGGGAAGCCTGCAATGCCCGTATAGCCGGCCCTGACTTTGGCGCCCGGGACCTCCTGGCCCGCATGAAGGTCAAGGTGGTATGCACCACCGACGACCCCGCGGACAGTCTCGAGCACCATGCCTCCTATGCCGCGGCCCGCCTGGCCGGGGGCGAGGCCGCCGCGGCCTGGCCCGTGATGGCCCCCACCTACAGGCCGGACAAGGCCCTGGCCGTGGAGGACCCCCTGGCCTGGAAGGCCTACCTGGGCAAGCTCGGCCAGGCCGCGGGCCTCGAGATCAGGACCTATGCTGGCCTCGTGGCGGCCCTAGAAAAGCGCCACGCCTTCTTCCACACCCTAGGCGCCCGCCTCTCGGACCATGCCCTCGTCCAGCCCCTGGCTAGCCTCGTCCCCGAGGCCCAGGTCCAGGCGGCCTTTGACAAGGCCTTCCGGGGAGAGGCCCTCGCCGCCGACGAGGCCGCGGCCCTCAAGACGGGTCTCCTCCTCGAGGTGGGGCGGATGGACGCCCGGCGGGGCTGGACCATGCAGCTCCATTTCGCCGCCATCCGCAACCTGAACTCCCGGATGTTCGCCAAGCTCGGCCCGGACACGGGCTATGACGCGGTGGGCGATTCCATCTCCGCCCGGGGACTTGCGGTCTTCCTGGACGCCCTCGAGGCCGAGTCCCTCCTGCCCAAGACAGTCCTCTATTCCCTCAACGCCCATGACTACGAGGTCCTGGCCTCGGTGATGGGCTGCTTCCAGGACGGCCAGGTGGCGGGCAAGCTCCAGCTGGGCTCGGCCTGGTGGTTCAATGACCACATCGACGGGATGGAGCTTCAGCTAAAAGCCCTGGCCAACCTGGGCCTCCTGGGGCGCTTTGTGGGCATGCTCACCGACTCCAGGTCCTTCCTTTCCTTTCCTAGGCACGAGTACTTCCGGAGAATACTCTGCGGACTCCTCGGGACCTGGATGGAGGAGGGCAGGGTGCCTCCGGATTTCGAGGAGCTGGGAACCCTGGTCCGGGCCATCTCCTACGACAACGCAAAAGGCTATTTTGGATTGCCCGGGGCCTGAGCCACTTTGTGTCTTTGCGCGAAATTTCTCCTCGTAAAAAGAGTAAGAGATTCGCGCAAAGGCGCAGAGTCGCAAAGCTAAGAATAGGGCTAATAGTAAGGTAATTAGCTTCGGGGATATTCCAAATGTTTCTTTATCCCTTACCCTCGGAATTCTTTTGCGTCTCTTGATCCACTTTGCGTCTTAGCGCGAAATTCTTTTTTCCCTTGCTTTCCCTGGGCCGCAAAACCTCAGGGTCCCGGGCTGGAACCGCCATCTTTATCCCTCGCCCCCAAGGCCCTTAGAAAGTCCGTGACTTTGATAAAGGGCCCGTAGATATAGAGGGCCCGAACCGAGGGCGAGGGCTCGACTTCTCGCACTTCCTTGAAGCCCTTGCCCAGGGTGAGGTATACAAGGAGGCGGAGGGTCGCCGAGAGGGCGAAGATTATCTCCAGGTTCCGGGGCGCGAGGAAGGGCAGGTCGAGGCCGGCCACGGCCGTGGCCAGGATGCCCCCGCTGAGGGAGCCCGCGAAGGCGCAGATGTTGTTCAGGGCATTGTAGTTGGCCATGGTCGAGGCCATCCTCGGCCGCTCCACGCTGTCAAAGAGATAGTTGGTCGTGGAGAGGTTTACCCCGGCCCAGACAAAGCCCGCCAAGACCTGGAAGGCCAGCATTGTCGGCACCGATCGGGAGATGATCCAGCCCAGGGGGAACACGAAGAGCATCGCCGAGCTTACCCGGAGAATGCGCCGGTTGCCGTAGCGGTCGGTGAGGGGACCCCAGTAGCCCATGGCCAGGAAGGAGAGGACCATGGAGACCATGGTGACTACGGTGTAGGAAAAATAGTCCAGGCCCAGGGACTTGAGGAGATAGACCGGGAGGACCGGGCCCATGAGGTTGACGGAAAAGGTGGTCAGGACCGAGAACAGGACAAAGCGGCCCAGGTTGTTCCCGGGGAGGCCCGAGAGGAAGGCCAGGAAGCCCTGCCTGGTCCCGGGGGCTTCCCTCTCCATGGCGGGCTCATGCTGGAGGCCGAGGGCCACGACGCCTCCGCCCCGGCAGAGGCTCGCCAGGCCAAAGAGGATGCCGAAGGCCAGGAGGGTCTGGCCCCGGGGCTGGGCCGCCCGGAGCGCCAGACCGGCCAGGGCGATGGACACAAACTGGACCAGGCCCAGGATCAGGTTGCGCTTGCCCCAGAAGCTCCCCCGGATGCCCATGGGGACCAGGTCGTTCATCCAGGAAAGCCAGCCCGGGCTCGAGAGGTTGGCCACAAAGAGGCCCAGGGAATAGAAGACCACGATAGTCCAGGGATTGCCCGTGAGGGCCGCCGCCAGGAAGACCGCGGCCCAGCTTGCGGCGTGGAAGGCCACGGTGATCCGGGACAGGCGCCGGCGGCGGGCATAGCGGGCCACCAGGGTGGCCCCGACCAGCTGGGCGATCGCCACCCCGAGCTGGCCCATGCCCTGGACCAGGCTGGTCTGGAGGGCATTGGCCCCAAAAAAGAGCGCAAAGGGCAGGATAAAGTACTCGGAGAAGCCGTACATCAGGGCCCAGAGGGCGCCATCGGCGACGGAAGCCCCGAGGGACCTCCTCACCCGGGGGTCGGGCAGGGAGGATAGGAGTCTTTTCACGAAGGACAGTATCCCGACTTTCCCGGCCCTTGGGCAAGGCATGTCCTTGCTCCGCGTGCCCCCTGGCGCTTCCGGGGCCTGCGCACTATCGTTGAAGGACGGATTACGCAAAGGGAACAGATGGCAATCCTGAGACTGGACGTAGGCACAGTGATCAGTCTCCTCGTTGTGGGCAACCTCGCCGCCCTGGCGGCAATGCTCGCCTATCGGTCCCGCCTGGGGCCCAAGGCCCCGGACGCCTTCTACATCCTGTCAAAATTTCTCCAGGCCCTGGCTTGGGCCCTTATCGTGGCCCGGGGCAGGATCCCGGATCTCCTCTCCGTCTACCTGGCCAACGCCTCCCTTTTCCTGGGTTTTGGCCTGGAGGCCCTGGCCCTGTGCGAGGCCGATGGCCGGGATACCCGGTGGCGCCTGCCCTTTGGGGCTATGATCGCCGTCCTCATCCTGGTTTTTTGGGCCGTCGCAGGCAGCCCGGGCCGCCGCATCGGCCTGGCTTCCTTGGCCACGGCGCTGATCTACGGCCTCCTCTTCCTGGCCATGCTGGCCCGGAGGCCCGGACGCACAGGCCTCCATGTCTTTTTCGCCCTGGCCAGCCTGGTCTATTCCGCCATCATGGTCCTCCGGGCGGCCTGGGGCTTTGGGGGAGATTCCTCCCTGGGGATCCTCACCCCCTCCCTGATCCAGACCCTGGCCTTTGTGCCCCAGCATATTTCCCTCCTCGTGGGGGGGATGGGCTTTATGCTCCTGTCCAAGGAGCATAGCGACACCGTGCTGAGGGAAAGCGAGGACAAGTACCGGACCCTCGTCGAGAAGGCCAGCGAGGCCATTGTCATAGCCCAGGACGGGCTCCTCCGCTTCGCCAACTCCCGGATGGCGGTCCTTGTGGGAGTCCGGGCCGAGGACCTCGTGGGCAAGCATTTTGCGGACTTTATCTGGCCCGAGGACCGGGAGGCCGTGCTCGGCCACCACCTGGCCCGGGAGGCGGGGAAGGTGGCCCCCGAGGCCTATGACTTCCGGATCCTTGCCCCTGACGGCAGTCCCCTCTGGATATCCATCACGGCGACGGCCATCCTTTGGCAGGGCCGGCCCGCCTCCCTGGGCCTCCTCACGGATATCGACGCCCGGAAGCGCCAGGAGGAAAAGATCGCGGGGTTGCTGCGGGACAAGGAACTCCTCCTCCGGGAAGTCCACCACCGGGTCAAGAACAACCTCAGCGTGGCCATGAGCCTCCTCGCCCTCCAGTCCGGGGAGGGCCGCAAGCGGGATCCCGACGAGGTCCTCATGGATGCCCACAATCGCCTCCATGCGATGGTCGAGCTATATGAGAGGCTCTATCGGGTGGGGGACTTCGAGGCCCTCTCGGTCCGGGACTACCTGCCCTCCCTGGTCAAGGGCATCACCGCGGTCTTCCCCCAGGGCCAGGCCGTGGCCTTCGACCTAGACCTGGAGGACCTGAGGCTCGACGCCCAGCGGCTCTCCTCCATAGGCATAATTGTCAACGAGATAGTCACCAATTCGATGAAGTACGCCTTCGGGAAGGTGGCCCAGCCGAGGATCGGGATCTCCGTCCGGTCCCGGGGCGGGCGGGTGGAGCTGGCCTGCGGAGACAATGGCCCCGGCCTGCCCCCTGGCCTCGACCAGGGCGATACCCAGGGCTTCGGGATCCAGCTGATAAGCATGCTCGCCGATCAGCTGCATGGAAGCCTAAAAGCCGGGGGCGGACCCGGGGCCAGCTGGCTCCTCGACTTTCCCCTGGTCCCCCCTGGCCAACACAAGGAGAAGCCATGAACGGACTCGAGATGGAGGAAAGCAAGGGCTTTCTTCCAGGCCTGGAGGGCCAGGCCCTCGCCACCGCCTTGCTGCGGGCCCTGGTGGCCGGCCCCCTACCCAAGGCCGAGGCCGAGGGCGCCCTCGCCCGGATCCGGGCCCTGGGGCCGGGGGACATTATCGGCGCCGTGGATGCCCTGGTGGCCGAGGCTATCGCCGGCGACGACTTCGAGGCCCTAAAGCCCGGGGTTACCCGCCTCCTCCACCTGTGCCGGGAGCCCCTCGAGGCCGGCCAGCCCGTCCCATCCTCGCCCTTCCTTGACCTTCTTCTGCGAGAAAACCGCCGGGCCCTCGAGGCGGTCGATGCCCTGAGGCCGGCCATAGCCATTCTCACGGCCCCGGGCGGCGCGGAGAGCGTGGACGAGGCCCGCAGGGCGGCCCTGGAGGGGGGAGCCCTGCGGCAGGCCGCCCAGGCCCGGGCCTGGGACGAGCTGGGCCGGGGCCTGGCCGCCCTCCGTCCCCTGGAGGACCATTATTCCCGCCTTGAGAACGTCCTCTTCCCCTGGTTTGAGGCGCGTTATCCGGAATACCGCTGCCTCTCCCTCATGTGGTCTATCCATGACGACGTGAGGGCTTCCCTGAAGGCCCTTGAGAGCCTGGGCCCGGACTCCGGGCCGGAGCTTGGCAGATTGTCGGGCAGGCTCTTTTTCGACCTACGGGCCCTGGTTTTCCGGGAGGAGAGGATCCTCTACCCCGTGATGTCCGGCCTTCTCAAGCCCGCCGAGCAGGCCAGTCTCTATGCCGAGGCCAGGGCCCTGGGCAAGGGGCTTCTGAGGGAGACTGACCTGGCCTGGCTCGACGCGGCCGCCTCGGGCTGGTCTGCCGCCCTCATGGCCCTTGGGGGCTCGGGAACCGGGCCCGCCGCTCCTGCGGCGCCTTCCAGCCTCGGGGGAGGGTCCGGGGCCGCGATTCCCCTGGACGCAGGCTCCCTAAGCCCCCAGGCGATCGACCTCATCCTCAAGCGCCTCCACCTGGACATGACCTTTATCGATCCGGACAACCGCGTGGCCTGGTTTTCCAACGGCCCCCACCGGGTTTTTCCCCGCTCCCCCTCGGTCATAGGCCGGGATGTGAAGAACTGCCACCCCCACGAGAGCCTGGCCAGGGTCCTGGGCCTGATCGAGGATTTCCGGGAGGGAAGGCGGGAGTCCGAGGCCTTTTGGATCCGGATGAAGGGCCGCCTGATCCATATCGAGTACTTTGCGGTCCGGGACGGGGCCGGGAACTACCTGGGGGTCCTGGAGGCCAGCGAGGACCTTACGGACAAGGCCTCCCTCACCGGGGAAAAGCGCCTGGCCTCGAGCTAGGGGCAGTTCAGCCTTTGGCCCCTCCCAAGGCCGGATTTCGATGCTAGAATGGCCCCGGGTGTCCTTGGCGACCGGGGCTTTTTCTTGCCCCGGCGCCAGGCCCGGGCCACCCACCATGACGAACCACTAGGGCATAAAAGGAGCTCTCATGAACAACTCGATTCCCCGGGTACCGAGGCCGGCCAACGAGCCCATCCTTGGCTTTGCCCCGGGCAGTCCGGAAAAGGCCGCCCTCAAGGCCGAGCTGGCCCGGATCCGGGAGACCAAATGGGACATCCCCCTCTACATCGGGGGCAAGGAGATCCGGACAGGCCGGACCGCCCCCCTCATCAGGCCCGACGCCAAGGGCGAGGTCCTGGGCCAGTATCACCTGGCCGGGGAGGCCGAGGTCCAGATGGCCATCTCCGCCGCCAAGGCCGCCAAGGCCGAGTGGGAGGCCCAGCCCTGGGAGGAGAGGGCCGCCGTCTTCCTCAGGATGGCCGAGCTCGTCACGGGCAAGTACCGGATGGCCCTGGACGCCGCCTGCATGCTGGGCCAGTCCAAGACCCCCTACCAGGCCGAGATCGACGCCGTCTGCGAGGTGGCGGACTTTTTCCGCTTTAACCCTGTCTACATGGAGGAGATCTACTCCAACCAGCCCGAGAGCGGCAAGGCCGAGTGGAACCGCCTGGCCTTCCGCCCCCTCGATGGCTTTGTCTACGCCGTCACGCCCTTTAACTTCACTTCGATAGCGGCCAACCTGGCCACGGCCCCGGCCATGATGGGCAACACCGTGGTCTGGAAGCCGGCCTCGTCCTCGATCCTGTCCAACTGGATCCTCGTCAAGATCTACGAGGAGGCCGGCCTGCCCCCCGGGGTGATCAACTTTGTCCCCGGCCCGGGCTCCATCATCACCAAGGGCGTCCTCGCGAGCCCCGACTTCGCGGGCCTGCACTTCACGGGCTCCACCGCGGTCTTCCAGAGCCTCTGGAGGCAGATAGCCGAGGGCCTTTCCCGCTACAAGTCCTATCCCCGCATCGTGGGCGAGACCGGGGGCAAGGACTTTATCTTCGCCGACCCCTCGGCCGATGTGGATGCCCTTCTCGTGGCCTGCCTCCGGGGCTCGATGGAATACCAGGGCCAGAAGTGCTCGGCCGCCTCCAGGCTCTATGTGCCCAAGTCCCTGGCCCCTTCCTTCCTTCCCCGCCTGGCCGCGGAGATGGGCAAGATCCCCCAGGGGGAGATCACGGACTTCAGGAACTTCATGGGCGCCGTGATCGACGAGGCCGCCTTCGACGGGATCGCCGCCTACCTCGAGAGGGCCAAGAAGTCCCCCAAGGCCAAGATCCTGGCCGGAGGTGGCTGCGACAAGTCCAAGGGCTTCTACATCCAGCCCACCCTGATCCAGGCCGAGGATCCCCACTACGAGACCATGGAGGAAGAGCTCTTTGGGCCCGTCCTGACCGCCTATGTCTACGATGACTCCGACATGGATGCCGCCTATAGCCTGGTGGACTCCACCTCGCCCTATGCCCTGACCGGGGCGGTCTGGGCCAGGGACAGGCGGGCTATCACCCGGGGCCTGGCCGCCTTGAGGAACGCCGCGGGCAACCTCTATGTCAACGACAAGCCCACCGGGGCCGTCGTGGGCAAGCAGCCCTTTGGCGGGGCCAGGGCCTCGGGCACGAACGACAAGGCCGGCTCGATGCTCAACCTGCTCCGCTGGGCCTCGGCCGGGGCGATCAAGGAGAACCTGGCTCCCCCTGTGGCCTGGTCCTATCCCCATATGGGAGAGGCCTAGGCAGGCGGAGCTCCAGGACCGTTCCCGCCAGCTCGCCGGCCTGGGAGGAATCCCCCAGGTCGGCCCTGGCTTCCCGGCGCGGCCCTAGATTGACCTGGCCGTCCAGCTGCCCCGCGAGGACCCGGATGATCTTGAGTCCGAGGCCCTCGGGGCAGGCCTGGGCAAGGCCCTGGCCGTTGTCCTCAACCCGCAAGACAAGCTCCTCGTCCTCCCGGCGGAGGGACACAAGGATGGCCGGATCCCGGACCGCCGGGGTAAAGGCATGCCTGGCCGAATTTGTGATAGCCTCATTGGCTATCATGCCCAGGATCGAGGCCGAGTCCGAGTCCAGGCCCAGCTTGGGCTCGGGCACCTCCAGGACGATGCGGGGATCGCAGGCGAGGGCCAGCTGGGCCTGGACCACGTTGGAGGCCAGGCCCTCAAGGTAGTCCCGGGCGTCGACCTCCTCACCCTTATCTGTGGTGTGGAGGCGGTCATGGACCAGGGCGATCGCAAAGACCCGGCCCAGGAGCTCATCCGTGGCCGCGAGGAAGTGGGGATCGCTGGAGCGGCGGCGCTGGAGCTGGATGATGCTCTTGATCACATTGAGATTGTTCCGGACCCGGTGGTGGAGCTCCTGGAGGATAGCCTCTTTTTCCCGGATGGCCCGCCTCAGGGACTCCTCGGTGCCGATGCGGAGCTCGAGCTCGGCCTCGAACTTGGTGAAATAATCGGCCAGGAAGCCCAGGGCCACCCCCAGGGTGAGTCCGGAGCATTCCGCCGCGAGCTTGGAGGCCGGAGAGCATTCGGGATGGCCCAGGATGGCAAAGAGGAGGAGGTTTGAGGGCAGGCCCAGGGCTCCCGCCAGGATGCCTCCCGGAAGCGCGAAGGCCAGGGCCGCCACCACCACAGGCACGATCACAAAATAGTTGCTGGTCACCCCAAGGCTTGGCGCAAAAGCCAGGACCGCGGCGGCATAGACCAGCCAGGAGACCACGAGGCTCAAGATGGGGTGACCCAGGACCAGGTTCCGGTGGAGGCGGGCGAGCCAGCCATCCAGGACGGAGAGGGGGCGCTTGGGGCCGGTTTCCATGGGACCTCCGATTTTCCGGCCCCAGTATAGTGCCGTCTTGGCGGACGTGCTACATTTTCCTCCATGGAAAGCCAGCGCAAGCCCCGCATCCTCCTCGTGGAGGACGAGTCCATCTCGGCCCTCGAGATGCGGGAAACCCTGGAGGGCCTCGGCTACGAGGTCCTCCCCGTCCTCGCCTCCGGGGACGAGGTCCTGGGATCCGTCCTGTCCCGGCGGCCCGACCTGATAATCATGGATATCCACCTCAAGAGCTACATAGACGGGGTTGATGCCGTCTCCCGGCTGCGGATGGTGAGCCAGGTCCCGGTGATCTATGTGACCGCCTACACCGGGGAGGGCGTGGAAAGCAGGGCCCGGGGCACCTCGCCGGCGGACTACCTCGAGAAGCCCGTGGAGGAGTCCAGGCTCAAGGCGAGCGTGGAAAAGGCCCTGGCTCGCCCCTGAGGAAAACCTCAAGTCCTTGCTTCCTGGGCCGGACCGGGATATGGTCTTCCTTATGTTGAGCAAGATGACCGAGAAGCAGTGCGCCGCCGCGATGGCCAGCGGCGAATTTGAGTCGGCGCTTAGGGGGGCCGCCCCCAAGGTCGCCATAGTCCTGACCCAGAGTTGGTGCCCCCAGTGGACCATGATGAGGTCCTGGCTGGGGGCAGTCGCCGAAACCCCGGGGGTCGCGGTCTACTTTGTCGAGTACGACAATGAGCCCTTCTTCGAGCCCTTTATGCAATTCAAGGAAGACAGCTTCGGCAACCGGGAGATTCCCTATGTCCGCTATTACCGGGATGGGGAATTTGTCCGGTCCTCCAACTACCTCGACAAGTCGAGTTTCCTCCGAGCCCTTGGCCTGTAAGGAGCAAGCATGAACCTCAGTCTCCGCAGGGGCCTCGTGCCCCTCCTCGTCGCGGCGGCCCTTATCGCCGTCCTTCCCCTCCAGGCCCAGACCAAGGGTGGACTAGCCCATCGGGTCCTCGCCAACGGCCTAGAGGTCTTTGTCGTGGAGAACCACGCCGTCCCCCTGGCCACGGTCTCCGTCGCCTTTCGGGGCGGGGCCGTAGCCCATACCCAGGAGACGGCGGGGCTCTTCCACCTCTACGAGCATATGCTGTTCACCGCCAACGAGAAGTATCCCAACCAGGCCGCCTTCACCGGGGCGCTTAACCGCATGGGCGTGGCGAACTGGAACGGCTCGACCGGGACGGAATACATCAACTATTACATCACCGTCCCCTCGGACAAGCTGGGGGAGGGCGTGGAATTCTGGTCCTGGGCCGTCAAGAAGCCCCTCTTTGACGAAGAAAAGCTCGCCAACGAGAAGAACGTGGTCCTCAACGAGATCCAGGGCTACCACAACGACCCCGACCAGATTATGGAAAACGCCTTTGAGTCCCGGATCTTCGCCTCCTATCCCTGGCGCAAGAACATCGACGGCCCGGATCGCATAATCCAGGGCGCCACCGTCGCCCAGCTGGAGGCCATGAAGGCCCAATTCTACGTTCCCCGCAACATGGCCCTCTTTGTGGCCGGGGACGTCAAGCCCGAGGCCGCCTTTGCCCTGGCGGAGAAATGGTTTGGGGACTGGAAGGGCGGAGCCGCCCCCCTGGTGGCCGAGCCTCCCCAAGGGGCCTATCCGGCCGGGGTCCGCATACTCTACCCGGACGAGGACTTCTATGAAGGGGTTGCCCAGGTCCAGTTCCGCTGGCGTGGGCCCGATGTGTTGCGCCAGACCAAGGACACCTATACCTCCGATGTCTTCCTCTTCCTCCTCTCCTCTCCGGTGGGGCGCTTCAAGCAAGACCTGATGGAAAAGGTCCCGGGCCTCTACGACCCGGAGTACATCAACTTTTCCTATCCCACCTCCCGGGACGGAGGCTCCTTCTACTTCTCCACCTACCTCGTCCTGGATGACCCCGCCAAGGATGGACCAACCCTGGACAGGGTAGCGGCCCTGGAAAAGGCCGTGAAAGAGGAGTTCGCCCTGATCGCCAAGGACCCCGCGGCCTATTTTGGCGCCTCCGAGCTGGCCAAGGCCAAGGCCAAGCTGATCGACCAGAACCTCCTGTCCACCGAGGTGGCCTCGAGCTACGCGACCGACGTCTTGACCTTCTGGTGGGCCGTCGCGACAACCGACTATTTCACGGGCTATGAGGCCAACTGCTCCAAGGTGGGCTTTGACGACATCAAGGCCCTGATCCAGGCCTACCTGTCCACGGCCAACTCCGCCACGGCCGTACGCCTGCGGAGCGACTTCCACGCCTCCGAGCCGGGCATGGCCGAGGCCGAGAAGGCCTCGGGCTATGTCGAGGTGGGACCGGACAACGCCTTCTGGTGGCAGAGATGAGGAGGATGGTGATGAGCATGAAGAACCCCGTCGCGGGCCTCCTCGGCCTGGCGATCCTGGCCCTCTCCTGCGCCGGAGGCCCCGCCGCGGCCCCCGCCAAGTCCGCCTCCGGGCTGTCCGGGCCTTTGGTGTCGCCTAACTTTCCATCGGCCTCGAGCCTCTCGGACTACGCCAAGGAAGGTCTTTCGAGCCTGTCCACCTTCAGCCTCTCCAACGGCATACCCGTGGTCCTCCGCCGCAACCCCGCGAGCCCCGTGCGCCATCTCTCCCTTGTCCTCCGGGGCGGCTCGGCGGCCGCCACCCCTGAGACCTCCGGCTGGGAGCTCCTTGCCCTGAGGACCATGGCCAGGGCCGGGACCAAGTATGACTACAAGACCATCCAGGACCTCCTGGACTCCTCCTCGGCCTCCATGGGCGCCGGGGCCACCCTGGACTACTCCAGCTATAGCCTGACTTCCCTGGACAAGTACTTTCCCCTCCTCCTCCCGATCTGGGCCAACACCCTGGTCTCCCCGGCCTTTGCCCAGGAGGACTTTGACCAGGTCCTCTCGGACTCCAAGCTGGCCCTCCAGTCCCGGGAGAAGGATCCCTGGCAGAGGACGGGCCTGGCGATGAACGCCGAGTTCTTCGCCGGCCATCCCTATGCCCCCCCGGCGGAGGGCACCAAGGCCAGCCTGGAGGCCGCCAGCCTCGAGGCGGTCAAGGCCTGGTACGCCACCAAATTCTCCGCGGACCGCATCTTTGTGGTCGCCTCCGGGGACTTTGACCCCGGCGCCCTCCAGAAGGACCTTGAGGCCGCCCTCGGCGGCATAGCCGACCGCAAGGCCGGACCCGGGGCCAAGCCGCCTCGCTTCAGTCCCGCCCCGGCCAGCCGCCTCGTCAAGGCCGAGTACGCCCCCACCAAGGGCGTGGCCTATGTCCGGGGTGATTTTGCCGCCCCCTCCCCGGCGGATCCCGACTTTATGGCGACTAACCTGGCCATGAAGATGTTCAGCGACCTCCTCTTCAATGTGGTCAGGGACAAGCACGGGGCTGTCTACTCGCCCTCGGCCTATATCCGGAGCTTCGCCGCCAACTATGGGTCCATCACCCTCTTCAAGACCAATGTGCCCGGCAAGGTCAAGGCCTATGTGGATGAGGCTGCCGCGGAGTTCGCGGCGGGCAAGGTCCTGGCCACCGGGGCCGAGGCCTCGGGCCATGGGGCCGCCGCCGCCAAGGACACGGCGCCAAGGACCACGATCGAGGAAGCCCTCGAGGTCTACAAGGCCCAGTATGTGAACGCCTATTTTGAGAAGCTCCAGACCAACTCCGCGGTCGCGGGCCTGATCGCCCAGTCCGTGGTCAGCACCGGGGACTGCCGCTCCTGGCTTCTCGACCGGGACCGGATCAATGCGGTGACCGCCGAGGGCGTCCGGGCCGCGGCCGCCAAGTACCTTTTTGGCCAGGGCATCACCTGGGTGGTCCTGAGCTCAAAGGACGGCCTTGTCCCGGTAGTCTCAGCTGACTACGAAAAGCTGGGCAAGTGAAAAAGAGATTGCCACAGAGGCACAGAGGCACGGAGGGGTACACGGAGGGGTAAGAGAGCAAGTAGTAAGAAAATTAAATCCTAACTAAATAGGATTGTCGACATCGCATATCAGCTAACGCAAGGGGGAGTCAAGTTGACTCCCCCTTTTTCCTCTACCTCTGTGTCTCTGTGCCTAACGCTACGCCTTCGGCTCCGCTAATCGAAGATATAGCGAAGCGTTTGGCCTCGGGCATTGGCCCTCGGCTCTGTGGCACATCCCCTTTTTTATGGCAGGCTAGCGAGGGTCTCCAGCAGCAGATCTATAAAGCCCTCGAAGTCGAGCTCGAGGCCCACCTCGGCGTTGGGCTTGCGCCCCCGGGGCGGGTAAAAGTCCGAGCGGGCCAGGTCGACTCCGGGCTTGTCCGAGCGGAGGTGGCGGTAGTCGCAGACCGTCATGCCCCGGGTGTACTCGCCCTTGAGCTCGACGGTCACATGCATGGGGGCAGAGGTGATGAGGCCGGGCCTGATAAGCCAGGCGACGGCCAGGGCATCGTGGAGGTCGCAGCCCTTGATCCCCGCGGCCTTGATCGAGGAGGCCATGAAGAAGGTCAACAGCTCGGCGGCGAGCTTGCCGGTCCTGGTCGGGACCGCGGCTATGCGGGTGAATTCCCGGGGGGTGACGCAGGCCTGCTGGGTCAGGTTGAGGCCGCACATCTTGATGGGCACCCCGGCCTCGAAGACCTTCCAGGCCGCCTCGGGGTCGACAAAGATGTTGAACTCCGCGGTGGGTGTCCAGTTGCCATAGGTGGCCGAGCCCCCCATGAGGGCTATCTCCTTGAGACGGGACGCGATGCGCGGCTCCCGGCCCAGGGCGGCGGCCACATTGGTCAGGGGGCCGGTGGCCACGAGGCTCAGGTCCGGGTGGGCCATGATAGTGTCGATGAGGAAGTCGACCCCATGGCCCTGGGCGGGGCCTCGGCGGGGCTGGGGGAGGACGGGGCCGTCGAGGCCGCTTTCCCCGTGGAACATGGGGGCCGTCACCAGGGGCACGACGAGGGGACAGGCGTGGCCGGCATGGACGGGGATGTCCTCCCTGCCCAGGGCCTCAAGGATCTTGAGGGCGTTGAGGGTCGTCTTCTCGAGGGGGCTGTTGCCTCCCACGGTGGTGATTCCCAGGACCTCGAGGTGCCTGACGGCCAGCATGATCGCAAAGGCGTCGTCGTGGCCCGGGTCGCAGTCTATGATTATCTTGCCCATGCTTCCTCCCCTGCTCGCCGGGAGTCTAGCCCCAAGGGCCCCGCCTGCGCCAGTATGGCGGCGCTGGTATAGCCTAGCGGTCCTTGGGGAGGATCCTCCGGGCCAGGTCCTTGAGGCTCAGGAGGCGGGATATGGCGCTGGACACGGCGAGGCCCGCGGCGATGGCCCCCGCCGCCATGAGGGTCTCAAAGCCCACGGAGAGGCTTCCCATGAGGTTGCCCCGGACGGACTCGAGCATCGTCCGGTACATTCCTCCTCCCGGGACTATGGGGAGGATGGCGCAGACGATATAGATCGAGGCCGGCCGCTTGGCCAAGGCCCCCGAGATCTCGGCCCAGAGGCCGATCGCCGTGGCGGCCGCGAAATAGGCGGCCGTGCCCGTGCCCGCGTCCCTGGCCACGGCATAGACCCCCCAGCCCAGGGTTGCGCCCACCGCCGCCAGGGGTATGTCCCGGGGCCGGAGGTCGAAGAGGAGGGCAAAGCCCACGGTGGCCGCGGCCGCCCAGACCAGCTCTATGGGATTGTTCACAGTCCACCCCCCCCAAGGAGGCGCCAGGCCTCAAAGGCCGCCCCGGCCCCGATGGATATGGCCGCCGCCGACATGAAGGCGTCGGCTCCCCGGGCCACTCCGGCCACGAGGTCCCCGGCTATGGTGTCGCGTATCGCGTTGGTGATGGCCACTCCGGGCACGAGGAGCATGATCGTGCCGATGATGGCCGTGTCGGGGTTGGAGACGAGGCCAGCCTGGCCCGCGAGGAGGCAGGCCAGGGCCGTGGCGGCCCCTCCCACGATGTTGGTGAAGAAGTCCGAGATCCTCCGCCTGGCTAGGGCCCGGGTAAGGCGGGAGAGGACTGCCCCCAGGGCGGCGGCCACGAGGGCATCGTTCCACCTACCCCCGAAGAGCAGGGTGAAGAAGCCGGTCCCTGCCGCGGCCGCTAGGACCGAGACCGGCCGGGGATAGCCCGTAAGCTGCTCGATCCGGCCCAGTTCGGCCGCGGCGCCCTCGAAGTCCAGGCGCCCGGCATAGAGGCTCCGGGAAAGCTCGTTGACCCTGGCTATCCGCTCCAGGTTCATGGACCGGGCCGAGACCCTCCGGACAATCGACCTGACCCGGCCGTCGAGGCCAAAAAAGGAGAGCATCACCCCCGTGGGGGTGGCAAAGCATTCCGCCTCGACCCCTCCCAGGGAGGAGCAGACCGCCTGGGCGGTCTCCTCGGCCCGGTAGGTCTCGGCTCCGCTCTCCAGGACAATGCGGGCCGCGTCGGCGCCCAGGAGGAGGACTTCCTCCGGGTCGGGCAAGGGCTGGTTTTCCTGCATGCCTCGACTTTCGCCTCCCGGGAGGCCCTTGGTCAACCATGGGAGGGGCCTTGCCTTGACCGCCCCGGGGCCTGGGGCTAGAATCATGCCATGGCTGACATGGGCCGTCGCCCCTCGCCTTGGCGATATATCGTGGCGACTGGCGTCGTCTCCCTCCTCCTGGTCGCGTCCTGGTTTGTGGTGGAGCGCATTGCGCGCCGCTCCTATGCGGATTTTGCCGCCGCAAACCGCAGCCTCCAGGTCGAGCTGGCCCGCTCGGCGATGGAGTCGGGCTTCCTGCAGATCCTCCACGAGGGCTCTATCCTGGCCTCCTACTCCTTCCCGGAATTCCTCCAGGGCAAGCGAAGCCCCTCCTCCATGACCGACCTCCTGGGGACGGAGCTCGATGCCTACAAGGAGTCCCTGGCCTATGTCTTCTACGATGCCCCGGGCCAGCGGCGTTTTGCCTCGGTCCGGGAGGGGAGCATAGGGACCCTCCCGGCCCTGGATGCGGCCTCCCTGCATAACTGGAACAGCCTGGCCTCCTTCGAGGGGCCCCTGGTCGAATCCTCGGGGCCCGGGGTAGTCGAGCCCTACTTCATGGTCTTCTGGCCCGTGAGGGTCGACGCCGAGCGCCGGGGCCTCCTGGGCGTGGCTGTGGGCTTCCGCAACTCGATCGTCAAGTATGTCCTGCCCTTAAGGTCGGTCAAGGGCCGGGAGGCCTTCCTTCTCGCCTCCGAGGGGAGGGTCCTCTGGCCGCCCAATACCCCTGCTCCGGTGGTCGATCCCAGCGGCCGGGCCTCCAAGTACGTCTATATGTCCTCCCGGAGCTTTACCCTGGGCAATGCCCTCTTTACCGTGGCCGAGGCCGATAGCCAGGAGGCCTTAAAGGGCGACCTGGCCCAGGTGGAGAGGCTGAGGACTATTGTCGCCCTTGTCGACATGATCCTCGCGGCCATCCTGGTCTGGGGAGGCATCCTCATCTACAACTCGGAAAAGCGGCGGAGCAGGCTTGTCCTCCAGCGCCTGTCCCTCTCGAGGCGGGTGGTGGAGAGGGAGCGGGAGCTCACCGAGTCCGAGACGCGCTTCGAGGCCATCTTCGAGGCTTCCTTCGAGGCTATCGTGATCATCGACGGCGAGGATAGGATTGCCCGCTATAACCAAAGGACCGTCGATGTCTTTGGCCTGGGAGGCTTGGATGCCCTAGGCCGGAGGGCCGAGGACTTCGCTCCCCCCCTCCAGGCCGACGGCAGGCCGAGCGTCGAGGTGGCCAGGGAATACTTTGGCCGGGCCCGCCTGGGGGAGGACGTCATCTTCGAGTGGACCTACCTGCGGGCCGGCGGGGAAGTGCGCCTGGCCGAGGTGGGCCTAGCCTCCCTCTCCTCCCCGCCCTCGACCTCGGTGGTCGTGAGCCTCCGGGACATCACCCAGCGCAAGGCCAATGAGGTCGAGCTCAGGACGGCCTTGGACGACCGGGAGCTCCTGCTCCGGGAGCTCCACCACCGGGTCAAGAACAATCTCCAGTTCCTGGACAGCCTGATCGAGCTCCAGAAGGGAGTCGAGGCCGAGTATGCCCAGAGGATCCTCTCCACCGTCCAGTCCCGGATAGCGGCCCTGGCGGCCTCCTATCTCGTGGTCGCCGATACCCCCGAGTCCATGCGCATCGACAGCCGGGAATACTTTGGCCTTGTCTGCTCCCAGATCAGGGACGAGTCCCGCCAGGACGGGATAGTCCTGACCGTCGAGCTCGAGGCCGAGGCCATTCCTCTCTCCCTCGACGTGGCCGTGCCCCTGGGCCTAATCCTCCGGGAGCTTCTCAACAACGCCGCGGTCCATGGCTTGGGGGGCCGGGCCGAGGGCCAGGCCAGGGTGAGCTTCACCCTCGCGGGAGCCCGGGCCGAGCTCAGGGTCATGGACTATGGCCCGGGCCTTGGCGCCCTGGGCCGGGGGGACGGCCTCGGCCTGACAATCACGAGAGCCCTCGTCAAGCAGCTCCGGGGCCAGCTTTCCTTTGAGGATGGCCGGCCCGGCCTCGTGGCCCGGGCCAGCTTTCCCCTCGCCTAGTCGCGGGCCTTCGGGCGCCAGCCGATGGACAGGCTGAGGGTCGCCATGGCCTGGTCGAGGAAACCCAGGCCTTCCCCTGCCCATAGGTTGTACACGGGCCAATAGACCTTGATCCCCAAGTTGCCGCTCAGCTTGTCGTTGATTCTCAGGCTGAGGCCCGCCGAGGTGGTCGGCATGATAAAGCGGGCCGAGGACCAGAGGTAGGAATTGATCTTGGCGACTGTCGCGTCGCTTTCCGCCGCATCGGCCTTGAAGCCCAGCCTCAGGTTGAGGCAGAGGCCCAGGCCCGCCGAGTATTCCATGTCCTTGCCCAGGGGCCTGTGGAAGGTCAGGGGAAGGTCGAGGAGGATGCCCAGGAGCCAGACATCCCTGTCCTCCACGCCCACCGGCACGGCCTTGCCCGCCAGAGTCCAGTAATACCATGACCGCCAGAGGACCAGGTTGGGCCTTAGGTCGAGGACCGGGGAGTCGCCGAGGGGATAGCTCGCCGTGGCGGATAAACCGCCCGTCAGGTGGGTGGCCGAGCTGTCGGTCCCGGGATCGTTGTTGGCGATGAGGATGCCTATTGTGCCCAGGCTGAGGTCCCGGGGGGACCCCAGGCGGGAGAAAACGGAGGGAGCCTGGGCGGAGAGAGCCCAGCCCGAGGCCAGGAGGAGGACGGCGAGGACGGAAAGCCGCCTGGGGTTTGTCATGCCCATACTATACCTCGGCCCCCGGGGCCCCGCAAAGCCGCCCTTTCTGTCCTAGGGTTTTTTGGCCTGGGGCTCGAGGGCGAGGAGGCTGAGGCCCGAGGCCGAGACCTCGGGGAATTGGCCCAGGGTCCAGGCCGAGGCCAGGACGGTCCGCCCGAGCCTTCCGGGGGCGGCAAAGAGCCCGACCACGGGGCCGTATTCGGCCCCGGCCAGGGCCGGGCTGAGCTGGAAGCTGGAGAGGCCATCCTTGGTGGCCCAGGCCCCCAGGCCCGAGCGCAGGATCACCAGGGCCGAGTCCTCACCGAGGCCAAGCCAGGCCCAGGCCTCGGCGGCGTCCTCGGCGGCGCCCGAGCTCAACCAAAAGCCGTCGCGGCCGTCCTCGCCCAGGGCGCGGACCAGGATGGGGCCGGAGACAATCGCCTGGGCAGCCCTTCTCAGGGTGGCCGGGGCGGCGCTCAGGGGCCGTGGGGCGAGGCTTGCCTCAAAGAGGTCCTTCCGCAGTTCCCCCAGGCCCTGGACCTTGCCGTCCGGGCCGGGCTCGGGGCTGTCCAGGCTCGCGTAGCGCAGCCTTGAGCCCAGGGCCCCCTCGATCCGGAACTCGGCGTACCACCGGGACCTGGGGCCGGGGAAGAGGGCAAAGAGGTCCTCCCCTCGCTGGCCCAGGCGGGGCAGGACGGTCAGCTCCCCGGTGGGATAGATGGTGGCCAGCTCGGGATCCTGGTCGCTTCGGGCCTGGCCGGGCCTGACAAAGGGATCCCGGTAGAGCTCCAGGAGCCAGGACGAGCCCCGGGGCCAGAGGGCGGCCACGGTCTGGCCCGCGAACTCCGGCCGGGGGATCGTGCGGACCTTGAAGGCCGACCGGTCCGGGGCGACTTCCACGAGGCCCAGGCCCCGGCGGTTAAGGGCCGCGAGGATGATGCTGGACTTGGGCCCTAGGCCCGAGAGGGCCGCGACCCGGGGAGCCAGGGAGGCCTGGAGTCCCGGCTCCAGGCTGGGGGCCGAGCCCTTGGGAAGGGCCACGAGGCCCTCCTGCCCAAGGATCAGGTCGACCTGGCCCTTTAGGACAAAGGGAAATTCCGGCGGGGAAGCCTGCGCGGCCTTTTTCGGGACGCAGGCCCCAAGGCCCGCGACTCCGAGGAGCAAGGCGCCCAGGCCGAGGGCCCATGCCGCGGCACGGGCCCTCGAAGGGGCGCTAGAATCCCGGAGCGCCTGGACGCTCAACTTTAGTAGTTGCGGGCAAACACGGCCCGGTGCCGCGCCGGAGCCCCGCAGAGGCAGCAGCTTCCCGTGACCCCCTCCTGGCTGTCCAGGGGGAGGCAGCGGATCGTCACCTTGGTCTCGGCCTTGAGCTGGGCCTCGCACTCGCGGCTCCCGCACCAGGCCCCTTCGGCAAAGCCGCCGATGGCCCCCGCGGTGCCCGCGTCCTCACCCTTGTCCTTTCCGTAGAAGGCCAGGAGCTCCTCCCGGGTCGACACGGGCTTGGTGTTTTCCTTGCGGAAGGCCAGGGCCTTGTCGTAGAGGTTTTTCTGGATTGCGTCCAGGAGGCCGAGGGCCGTGGCGGGCAGGCCGGCCACGTCGTAGGGGGCCTTCTCTCCGGTGTCCCGGCGCGCCACCATGGCCTTGCCGGACTCCATGTCCCGGGGTCCGATCTCGATCCGCAGGGGGACTCCGTTCATCTCGTGCTGGGCGAACTTCCAGCCCGGGCTCTGGGAATCGTCGGCGTCCAGGATGGCCCGGACCCCCACGGCCTTGAGCTCCGCAAGGACTTTTTCGCAGTAGGCCAGGACGGCGGGGGCGGTGTCCTTCTTGAGGATGGGGACTATGACGGCCTGCTCGGGGGCCAGGCTGGGGGGGAGGACAAGGCCCTTGTCGTCCGAGTGGGTCATGATGATGGCGCCGATGAGGCGGGTGGAGACGCCCCAGGAGGTGGCCCAGGCGTACTCGAGCTTGCCCTCCCGGCTCTGGAACTGGACGTCAAAGGCCTTGCCGAAGTTCTGGCCCAGGAAGTGGCTCGTGCCGGCCTGGAGGGCCTTCTTGTCCTGCATCATCGCCTCGATGCAGTAGGTGGCCACGGCGCCGGCGAATTTTTCCGCGTCGGACTTGCGCCCGGCGATCACCGGGAGGCAGAGGTGGCGCTCGGCCACTTCCTTGTAGACCCCGAGCATCTTCATCGTCTCCTCGACGGCTTCCTTTTCGGTCTCGTGGGCCGTGTGGCCCTCCTGCCAGAGGAATTCCGCCGTGCGCAGAAAGAGCCGGGTGCGCTTTTCCCAGCGGAGGACCGAGCACCACTGGTTGTAGAGGAGGGGGAGGTCCCGCCAGGACTGGATCCAGTCCTTGTACTTGGACCAGATGATTGTCTCGCTCGTGGGGCGGATCACGAGGGGCTCGTCGAGCTCCTCCCCGCCGCCATGGGTGACCACTGCGAGCTCGGGGGCAAAGCCCTCGACGTGCTCGGCCTCTTTCTTGAGGAAGCTCATGGGGATGAGCATGGGGAAATAGGCGTTCTGGTGGCCGGTCTCCTTGAAGCGCTTGTCGAACTCGGCCTGGATGCGCTCCCAGATCGCGTAGCCCCTAGGCCTGACCACCATGCAGCCCTTGACGGGGCTGTAGTCCGCGAGCTTCGCGTTGAGGACGATGTCGATGTACCACTGGGAGTAGTCGACGCTCCGGGGGGTGATCTTCTCTGCCATGTTGGCTACCTCTGGATGGAAAGATGGGGCGAATGATAGCGCGAAAGGGCGGGTTCGAGGAAGGGGGGAGGGCATTCCAGGCGTGGCTTCGCGAGGGACTCACAGGAACCTTTCGAATGCCGTGGGGGGCGGGTCCTGCGTCATCCATGACGTAGCAGAATGCATACGCATTCTGCACCCCTCCGGGGGCGCCATCCATGGCGCCCCCCGCCCGCCGCGCCCCAGGGTCCCCAAAAACCCGGACGGGGTTTAGCTCTCGATTGCCTTCAAGGACTGCGGTTCCCCCTCCTCAAAGTTGTCCCGCGCGAATCATCCATCCGGCTTTCCATTCAGCTACCGCCCGCTGTGCGGCTGGGCTCTTTGCTGTCGCTTGATCCCGTTTTCTTGCGCGCCGACCCCACACCGGAGTTCCGGCTAGACCGATTTTCTGCGGCTAGGTCAGTAAAACCATGGCTTGTTTACCTTTTTCTGACCCTGGCGTCCTGTTTTGCGATATCTTACCTTTCAAGTGCCTCTGCCCGCCGAGTATGGGTGGAGCCTTTCCGGCCTTGTCTGGTCGGCCAATCCTGGGCAGGGCCCAGGTTGAGGGTGGTGGGGTGGACGCCGTCTACGAGTATTTCCGAGGTTCCGCAGGCTTTGCCCTCCTCGTCTCAGGCCTAGGGCTGATGCTCGGCTCCCGGCGATCCCCGGCCCTCCGCCAGCTCGCCCACATCCTCGCTGCCTCGGGGATCCTCTTTACCCTCAGCGCCATCGATCCCCTCTTCCACCTGCCCTGGGAAGTCGCCAATCCCATCATCATCGCCATCATCCTTGTCCTGAGCCAATCCCTCTTTGACCTGGCCCTCTATGTCGAGGGCGGGGAGAGGGTCCGGGGCGTCCGGGACAGGGTGCGCCGCATCGGCCTGGCCTGGTCGGCCTTCCTGATCCTCCTCCCCTGGCTCGACCCTATCCTTGGCCTGCCCAGCCTGGGCTCCAGCGTGGAGGACAGGGATAGCCTGCCCCTCTTCCACATGATCGTCTCGGTGGCCATCTACGTCTGGCCCCTGGCCATGTCCGTCGTGGCCTCCCGGATGGGCCGGTGGAGGCTCAGGGAATTCCCCTCCAAGTCCCTGGGTGGCAAGGCCATCATCATCGGGGCCTCGGCCTCGGGCCTCATCCTGGCCCTGATAAGCCTGGGGTCGATCCTGGCCTCGCAGCCCCTCTACCGCCTGGGTCAGTCCCTCCTCGAGTTCTTCCTCCTGGGGGGCTACCTCTTTGTGGCCCGCAAGCCCGAGGTCTTTGGCAAGCTCAGGCAGGAGCTCAGGGAATCCCATGCCCGGACCCTCCTCCTGTCCAAGGCCGAGGCCGAGGAGATCCGCCGGGGCCTGGCGGCCCTCGTCGAAAAGGACTCGGTCTTCCTCGACACCAGCCTCGACCTGGCCAGCCTGGCCTCCCGCCTGGGCCTGCCGGCCTATCGCCTCTCCAAGTACTTCAACACCAGCCTCAACACGAGCTTCCCCGCCTGGCTCAATGGCCTGCGCATAGACTATGTCTGCGCCCAGATGAGGCAGAGGCCCCACGATACCCTCCTCGACCTGGCCCTGGAGGCTGGCTATGGCTCCAAGGCCGTCTTCAACGCCCAGTTCTCCCGCATCAAGGGCATGAGCCCGAGCGAGTACCGGAAGTCCCTCCCCCGAAGCTAGCAAAGGCCCGTGCATTCCTGGCCCCGGCGGCTTACACTTTCTATGGAGGAATCCAGGATGGGTGACAAGTCGGCCATGAGGAAGCAGGATTACCTGGACGAGCTCGACCGCCTGACCGTCGAGCTGGTCAAGCTCCAGGAATGGGTCAAGGCCAAGGGCCTCAAGGTCGTGGCCCTCTTCGAGGGCCGGGACGCCGCCGGAAAGGGCGGGGTCATCAAGGCCATCACCGGGGGCCTCAACCCCCGCTACGCCCGGATCGCGGCCCTCTCCGTGCCCACGGAGAAGGAGAGGACCCAGTGGTACTTCCAGCGCTATGTCGCCCAACTTCCCTCCGCCGGGGAGATGGTCTTCTTTGACCGGTCCTGGTACAACCGGGCCGGGGTGGAGAGGGTGATGGGCTTCTGCACCGAGGAGGAGTACCGGGAGTTCGGCCGCTCCGTCCCCGAGTTCGAGCGCATGCTCCTCCGCTCAGGCATCATCCTTCTCAAGTACTGGTTTAGCGTCAGCGACGATGTCCAGGAGGCGCGGTTCCGGGACAGGCTCACCGACCCGGCCAAGCGCTGGAAGCTCTCCCCGATGGACATGACCGCCCGCTCCCGCTGGGTGGACTATTCCCGTGCCAAGGACGCGATGTTCGAGTTCTCCGACATCCCCGACAGCCCCTGGCACGTGGTCGACGCCGACGACAAGTACTGCGCCCGGCTCAACACGATTGTCCACCTCCTCAAGTCCGTGCCCTACGAGGACCTGACCCCCGAGCCCATCGAGATGCCCGGCCGGCAGAAGGCGGGCAAGTACGCCCGGCCACCTATCGACAGCCAGAAGTGGGTGCCCCTGATCTACCCGGGTTCCTTCGCCAAGCAGGCCAAGGCTCCCAAGGTGGGGGCCGAGCCGGAAGCCCAGGCCGGGGAGGACTCTCCCGAGGGCGGTTCCGTCCCAGGCCCAGACCTTCCCAAGGCCGCCAAGGGCGAGAAGGGAGGCAAGGCGGGCAAGGACAAGAAGAAAAAGAGGAAGTAAGATCCCTTGGAGGGGAATCCTCCTGCTCCTGTAAGTATTTGTAATGAAAACCATTAGCTAGGCTTTAATCCAGGCCCGGACTTCCCTGTCCGGGCCTGGTCTTTAATTTCGAGCTCTGGGTCTTGACGATAAGACGGGTAAACTATATATTACTTTGTATGCGAAACATTCGTGTAGGAAGTAATTCTGCCAGCCCGGCGGGTACGCGCGACCGCTCGGGCTTCAGGATCGCCCTCCTGGTCCGGGAGATCAACGCCCTAGTCAACGCGACGATCACCGAGGAGCTGGCCGCAAGCGGCTTTACCCTCCCCCAGATCACGGCCATCCGCATCCTCTCCCACCAGGGCGAGCTGACCATGTCCGAGCTCGGGCGCGAGATGAACGCCAGCCCCTCGACGGTGGCGGGCATCATCGACCGCCTCGAGGCCTCGGGGATTGTCGCCCGGCGGAGGGATGCCGAGGACAAGAGGCTTGTCCACGTGGCCTTCACGGAAGCTGGCTCGGCCCGGGCCCTGGCGGCCCGGTCGGCCATCGACATCTGCTTTTCCCGGGCCTTCACGGCCATCGGCGACGAGGAGCTCTCGAGGATCGAGGGCGGCCTTGACGCCATCGCCACCGCCCTGCGCGGCAAGGCCCCAGTGGCCGGCGCACAGTCAAAGGAGTGAAACCAATGCTCATCTACGCGATCGCCTTTATCACCGCCGCCCTTGCCCTCTACACGACGGGAGTCTGGTCGGAAAAGCGGGCCGGAGTCCTCAAACCCTGGCACCTCGCCCTCTTCTGGCTGGGCTTTGCCTGCGACACCACCGGCACAACCCTCATGGGCAGCCTGTCCGGGGGGGTATTCCAGCTCAACCTCCACGGCGTCACCGGGGCCCTCGCCATTGTCCTCATGCTCTTTCATGCCCTCTGGGGGACGATTGTCCTCCTCCGGAAGGACCCCAAGGCCCTCAGGGGCTTCCATCGCCTGTCCACCTTTGTCTGGGGCTTCTGGCTCATCCCCTATGCCATCGGCATCGTGATCGGGATGGGGGCCAGGCTCTAGGCGGCCAGGGGCGATTGACCCCAGGGGAATCCCGGCCCACACTGGGCCTGCGGGGCAATCGCCGGGCCACGGTGAGGACTCCACGCGATTATTCACATCCGGAGGCAATGCCGTGACCGAAGCTAGTCTTCGCGCCCTCCAGGGGCTCAGGGACCTGGCCAGCCTGCAGTGGTACATCATCCCCCTCCTGGCCATCGTATTCTACATCTGGACCAGGGAGCTCAAGGCCTCGAGGGACTCCGGGGAATGGGGAGGCATCATCGCCGCCCTGGCCGTCTTTGGGGCCGACTTCCTCAACGAGTCCTGGAACGGCTGGTTCCTTGTCCTCTCGGGCCGCTCGGCCCTCTGGACGGCCCCGGGACCCACGGCCCTGCGGACCACGGTGGGCTGGAACATCGAGATCATGTTCATGTTCGCCCTCCTGGGCTTTGTCTTCTGGCACAGCCTCTCCCGCAGGCCCGGCGCCCGGGTCCTCGGCCTCCCCGAGGCCTGGTTCTGGGCCATCCTCTACTCGGTGGTCTGCGTGGCCGTGGAGTGCGTCCTCAACGCGGCCGGCCTCCTTGTCTGGGACTGGCCCTTCTGGTCCCGGACCGTCCTGGGAGTCATCCCGGTCTTCCTAATTGGGTATTTCTGGTTCTTTGCCTGGGCCATCCTCGCGGTCACGCGGAGGACGACGAGGTCGGCCTTCCTCGTGGCCCTGGGTCCTTGGTGCCTGGCCCTGGTCCTCGACCTGGTGGCTGCCCTCCTGGGCTGGCGCTACTAGGCCGCAGGATGGGGGCGAGCCCGGGTCCCTGGCTTCCGGCCCTTCTCCTGGGCCTGGGCCTCCTCGGCCTCTCCGCCCCGGGCCTCCAGGCCCAGGGCCAGGCTGGGGAAGCCGAGGCCCTCGACCCCCTCTTCCTGGGCAGCCTGGGCTTCAGGACTGCCCGGGGCCCGAGCCTTGGCGCCGGCCTCGAGGGCCTGGACCAGGGGGGGGACTATGCCCTGGCCGAGCTGCCCCAGGCCAAGGCCTGCCTGGTCTGGATCTTTGATGCCCGCTACCCCGGCCTTGCCAGGACCGGCCTAGCCTCCCTGGAGGAAGCCCGCAGGTCCTGGAAGGGCCAACTGGGCCTTGTGGCCCTGACCCCCTCCTCGCCGGCCCAGCTTGCCAAGGCTGCGGGGGGCTTAGGCCTGGGCTTTCCCGTGATCGCCTCCGGGGGCCTTGTCTCCAGCCTCGGCATCGACGCCCTGCCTGCCTCCCTCCTCGTGGCACCCGGGGGGAGGGTCTTTGCCCTGCGCCAGGGGGACTTCGATTGGGCGGGCACCGAGGGCCAGGCCCTCCTTGGGGCCCTCCAGAAAGCCTGGCCTCCCGGGGCCTCAGATCCGACATCCTTCCTGAGCCCTGCCGAGGAGGCGCTGCTGCGGGAGCTAAACCTGGCCCGGGCCTCGCCCCGAGCCTACATCGACCATGTGCGGGACTATGAAGTCCATATCAGGGCATCCCGGCTGGAGTACCCCAATGAGGAGGCCCTGCCCCTGAAGGAGGGCCTGGCCGCCGCCGAGGAGGTCATAGCCCTCCTGGAAGGCCAGAAGCCCTTGCCGCCCCTCCAGGCGAGCCAGGGGCTTTCAGGGGTGGCCAAGGCCTGGTTTGAGGCCGGCGCCGGGGCCGAGGCCCTCTTCCCCACCCTGGAGGCCCGGGGCAGCTGGAAGGGCACGGCCGGGGCTAGCGCCCTGATAGGCGGAGCCGAGGCCCGGCGCCTTGTGGTCTTTCTCCTGGTGGGGGATGGCCTTCCCGGCAGGCCGGGCTATCGGGCTGTCTTTAGCCCGGATTTCAGGAAGATCGGCCTCTTCCTGGCTCCCGGGGCGGAGGCAAAAAACCGAGGCGCCCTAGTCTACGCCTGGGACTTTTCCGGTCTAGAATAGGCCCATGCAGCGCCGCCACGCCATCATCCTGGTTTCTGTTCTCCTAGTCCTGGCCCTCGGCCTCGCCGGGGCCTTTCTCTTCCTGCCCGCCTGGCAGGCCCGGGACCCCCAGGCTATCCCGACCGCTCCTGCTTCCCCAGGAGCCGCCTCAGCCTCCTCGGCCGCGGCCTCGGACCCGGCCTCGGCGGCGGCGGCCGGCGCCCCTGCGGCCAGCGCCGCGGGGCTAGCCTCGATCCGGGTAGGCAGCTATAACCTGGCCATCTTTGGGTCGACCAAGGTGGCCCGCACGGCCACCCTGGCTATCCTTGCCCGGATCGCCCAGACCTATGACCTCCTAGCCGTCCAAGAGGTAGGCTCCAACGCCTCGACCGCGGGGGATGAGGCCTGCGAGGCTGTCCTCGAGGCCTTTGTCGCCCGGATCAACGAGGACGCCGGTCCCGGGGTCTACGCCTTTGTTCGAGGCGACCAATATGCCTTTATCTACCGTCAGGATAAGCTGACGGCGGCCAAGGCCGGGCTGTATGAGGGCAGGGAAGCCTTTACCTACCGGCCACTGCTGGCCTATTTCCAGGTCAAGGACCGGCCCCTCGACTTCCTTGCCCTCACCATCCATACCAGGCCAGGACTGGCCAAGGCCGAGGTTCCGGCCCTGGCCCGGGCCATGGACGAGCTGGCGTCCTCCCTTGGGGAGGCCGACGTCCTCTGCCTCGGGGACTTCAACGCCGATGGCTCCTACTATGCGGAGGGTCCGGGCCAGTCCCTGGCCGGCTTCCCCGAGGCGCGTTATGTGACCCTTATCCCCAACGAGGCCGACACCACGGTGGCGGCGGCCAGCCTGGCCTATGACCGCATGGAGGCCAGCGCCAGCCTCAGGGAGGACTGGACCGGGGCCTGGGGAGTGGTCAGGCCCGGCAGCCTCTGGGACCTCTCGGCCTGCGAGGGCGGGGCCGACTCGGCGGGCACCGAGCGGGCCCTCTCGGACCACTATCCGGTCTGGGCCGAATTCTCGGCCCTGCGGGACACGGACTAGGACAAAAAAACAAGGACCCCCCGGATGGGAGGTCCAATATAGTAGAGGGACGGGGAGCATCCGTCCCGGCTACTTTCTAGGGAAGCTTGATCGTCTCCACCATGTAGCGTACGGCCTGATCGCCCTTCTGGGCAAGCCTTTTTTCGATGATGAGCACGAGGGTCTTCTCATCCGGGGCAATGATGATCCGGCGGACCACATAGTCCTTGACCCCGGCGCGCTTTATGTCCGCGTTGCCGCCGGTGACCCGCTTGGTCGAGCCATCCTTGGCCGTGAGGGCCACCGTCAGGCCAAAAGAGGAGGTCACGCCCCCGTCCTTGGCCTCGGCGACGCTTTTCTGGAGGGCCACATCATAGGCCGCCTCGGTCCGGAAATCCCGGAAGGAGAGGGTGGCCGGAGGCTCCTCTCCATCAAGGAGGACATAGAGAAGGCGGCCCGAGGCCAGGGGATCTATCTTGCAGCTTGTCGCCAGGGGGAGGGCCTCCCGGTAGAGTGAGAAGAGGGCCCCCGAGAGGTCCTGGCCAGCCTCGATCCGGGCATCGTAGAGCTTTCGGCTCACGCCCTTGGGCACAAAGTCGTTCTTCTTGGTGTTGACGAGGTAGGTCTCGGCATAGGGCTTGCCTGTCGCGGAGTCCAGACCGTATTGGCCAAACATAAAGTAGGCGGAATCGCCGGAGAAACCCAGATTCACGAAGGTCGCTATGTCCCCTGCCGCGGCAGGGACGAGGATGAGGAGGGCGGCCAAGACCGCAAGAAGGCTTCGCTTAATCATGTAGGACTCCTAGGGTGAATATCGGCCAGGCCCCGCCCATCCTTGACGCAAACCTTTCCCCTGCGCCCGGGATGAGCTTCTCAAAGCCCGCAGGCCCGGATATGCTAAGTCCGTGACTATCGCATCAAGACGACGGATCTACTGGCTCCTCTTTGTGCTGGCCGTGGCCCTCTTTGCCGGGGCCGTCCTCCTCAGCCTGCCTATCCTCGCCGCCAAGGGTGGTCCGGGCTTTCTAAAGGCCGCGGGTGCCTTCAAGGTGGCATCCATCCTTGGCCTGCGGGTCAGCTCCCCGGCCTCCTCGGCGGCGGCCGTCCTCGTCCTCTGCCTCTTCTCGGCCCTCTGCCTAGGCTACATCCTCCTGTCCTTTCGCAAGACTGTCTCGCCGGAGATCTTTTTCTTTTCCTTCTGGGTCCTGTCCCTGGCTTGCGAATCCGGCCGCCTCCTGGTCTTTCGCTTTGCCTCCGGGGCCTATCCTGAGCCTTGGATCATCCTGGCGGCCCGCGTGGTCTATGGGGCCCGCATCCTGGGCCTTCTCTGCTTTTTTGCGGCCGGACTCCACGCCGCGAGTTTCCGGAACGAGAAGCTTGGCTCGGCCCTGGGGGTTATCTTTGTCGCCGGCTTTTCCCTGGCCCAGGCCATCCCCTTTGACACGGGGAGCTACGAGGCCAGTCTCATGCTTCGTTCGGGATACGCTAGCCTTTCTTTGGGCCTGGCGGTGCTGGCAGGGCTGGGCGTAGTGGCCAATCTTTTCTACGCCTCGTTCTCCAGCGGGGAAAAATCCTATAGGATCGTGTCCCTGGGGGCTTGCTCAGCCTTGGTCGGGCAGCTCTTGCTCCTGGCTAGCTGGTATCCGCCGACCCTTGCCCTGGGGACCCTTCTTCTGGTTTTGGGTTCCTGGCTGTTTATCTCCCGCCTCCACGCGTATTACCTGTGGCAGTAGCCGGCCCCTCTGCGCCTTAGCGCCTTTGCGCGCTTTCCCTCTTTCCCCTCTTATCTCTTCAAACAAAAAGCCCCTTCGGCATGCCGAAAGGGCTTTCAATTCAGGAACGGCTAAGGCTAGAGAAGAATAAGCGCCAGGAATCCTGAGACGAAGGGCAAGACCAGGTTGTCGAAATCCTTGAGGGGTAGGGCCTCGGTGATGGTCGCAAAGAAGGCCACCACAAAGGAGGCTAGCCCATGGCCGCTCAAGGCATAGGAGGCGATAAAGACCGCCGTAAAGCAGGTCAGGCT
>JAKPBN010000201.1 GCA_029778945.1 Spirochaetota bacterium | reverse complement strand
TTCGCCTAACTTGAGGAGGAATGATGAGAAAAACCTGGTGGAAGGAAGGGATTGTCTACCAGCTCTACCCCCGGTCCTTCATGGACTCCAACGGGGACGGCATAGGGGACCTGCGGGGCATCCTCGGGCGCCTCGACTACATAGCCTCCCTCGGGGTGGACATTGTCTGGCTCAATCCTGTCTATGCCTCCCCGAACAAGGACAACGGCTACGACATCTCGGACTACGAGAATGTGATGGAGGAGTTCGGGAGCCTCGCCGACTTTGACGCCCTCCTCGCGGGCTTCCATGCCCGGGGCATAAAGGTGGTGATGGACCTGGTGGTCAACCACTCCTCGAGCGAGCATCCCTGGTTCCGGGAGTCCCGGTCCTCCAAGACCTCTCCCAAGCGCGACTGGTATATCTGGAAGCCTGGCCTTGGCCCTGGCAAGCCTCCTTCCCCACCGAACAACTGGAAGGCCTGCTTTACCGGCCCGGCCTGGGAGTTCGATCCCGGGACAGAGGAATACTACCTCCACCTTTTCGCCGTGGAGCAGCCCGACCTCAATTGGGAAAACCCCGCGGTGAGGCAGGCCGTCTTCGCCATGATGCGGCGCTGGTTCGAGCGGGGCATCGATGGCTTCCGGATGGACGTCATCACCCTCCTTTCAAAGGACCCCTCCTACCGCAACCTCCGGCCCGAGGAGGGGATGTTCTCCCCCACGGCGCCCTACGTCTACGGGCCCCGCCTCCATGAATTCATCCGGCAGATGCGCCAAGAGGCCCTCTCGGGCTTTGACATCATGACCGTGGGCGAGGCTCCGGGCACCACCGTGGAAAAGGCCCTGGAGCTCGTGGGCGAGGACCGAGGCGAGCTGGACATGCTCTTCCAGTTCGAGCTCATGGGCATCGACCACACCGACGGCGACAAGTGGCGGCAGAGACCCATCAGCCTCGTGGAGATGAAGTCCGTCATCGAGGGCTGGCAGCTCGGCCTTGCGGGCAGGGCCTGGAATTCCAACTACTTCATGAACCATGACCAGCCGCGCTCGGTCTCCCGCTTTGGGGACGATGGCGCCTATCGTTCTGAGTCGGCCAAGGCCCTCCTCCTCCTCAACCTCTCCCTCTGCGGCACCCCCTACATCTACCAGGGCGAGGAGCTGGGGATGGCCAATGTGGCCTTTCCCTCCATCAAGGACTACCGGGACCTGGACACCCTCAACTACCACAAGGAGGCCCTGGCCGCCGGGGCGGGCGAGGCCAAGGTGATGGCATCTATCCATTACATGAGCCGGGACAATGCCCGCACCCCCATGCAGTGGAGCGCCGGAAAAAACGCCGGCTTTACCCAGGGCGAGCCCTGGATCGGCCTCAATCCCGACTACAGGACCGTCAATGTCGAGGCCGAGGAGGCGGATCCAGCCTCGGTACTCCACTTTACCCGAAGCCTGACGAAATTCCGCAAGGCCCATCCCTGCCTGGTCTACGGGAGCTTCGAGCTCTTGGCCAGGGAGGATCCCCGGCTCTTTGCCTTTATCCGTGAAGGGGAGGGGGAGAGGCTCCTCGTGGAGGTCAACTTCTCCGGCCAGGCCACTGCGGGGGTCGCCGCGGGCAAGTCCCCAAGGCTCATCTTTTCCAACGGCGGTGCCGGGGGCGGCTCGACCCCGGCCATGCTTGGGCCCTGGGAGGCCAGGATCTCCGCCCTTAACTAGGTTCCTCGCGCCCGCAAGGCGGGCGTTTTTTCCGTATTTCGAAACGCACGATAGGAGGTGCATGATGCGAAAAGCTTTTGCAGTGATCCTGGTCCTGAGCCTCGTGCTGGGGTCCGCGCTGATGGCCGCGCCCGGCAAGCCGGTGACTGTCACCATGTTCCAGCTCAAGGTCGAGATCAAGGACGCCCTTGACGCCTATGCGGCCAAGTATTCGGCTGCCCACCCCGGCGTCACGGTCAATGTGGAGAGCCTGGGCGGCGGAGCCGACTTTGGCGGAGCCATGAAGGCCAAGGCCCAGGCCGGCCAGATGCCCGACATCTTCGTGATCGAGGGCATGGGCGGCTACAATGTCTGGAAGGACTATATCGCCGACCTCTCCGACCAGCCCTGGGTCAAGGACACCGACCTCGCCTTCAAGGTGGGCGGCAAGGTGTATGGCTTCCCCGTCGCCATCGAGGGCTATGGCCTGGCTTACAACGCCGACATCCTCAAGAAGGCCGGAATCGATCCTGCGAGCCTGACTACCCGGGCCGCCTACGAGAAGGCCTTTGCCACCCTGGACGCCAAGAAGAAGGACCTAGGCCTCGACGCCGTGGTCTCCATGGCGGCCTCCGTGGCCGGCGGCATGTGGTGGGTCGCCGGACAGCACAACCTGGCCGCCTATTGGGGCGGTGGGCTAGCCTTTGACGACACCAGCGTGATCCAGAAGGCTCTCAAGGGCCAGATGGACGAGCCCCGCTTCCGCCAGTACGCCAAGTACGTCCAGCTTCTCTTCAAGTACGCGGACAAGAACATCCTCCTCAACGGCAGCTACGACAACCAGGTTGCCTCCTTTGCCCGGGGCAAGACGGCCTTCCTCCACCAGGGCAACTGGGTCGATCCCAACATGAAGCAGCTCGGCGTGACCTTCAAGATGGGCTATGCCCCCCACGCCTTCCTGGACACCGTAGAGAAGGGCCTCTATCTCTTTGCCCCCTCCTGGTATTGCGTCAACCCCAAGAGCCCCAATGCCGCCGAGGCCAAGGCCTTCCTCGCGTCCATCGCCGGGACCCCCGATGGCCATGACTACATGGTCAACCAGGCCGGCATGATCCCTGCCTTCAAGTCGGTCAAGCTCCAGCCCAAGGGTCAGCTCTCCCAGGCCCTCATGGCCGCCAACGCCAAGGGCGGCAACTACGGCGTCTTCTTTGGCATGCTGCCCGACGGGGCTGGCCAGAACGTCTTTGGGCCTATCTATGACCTCTTTGCCCAAAATCCGGATAACCTCGACCAGTTTGTCGCGGACATGAAAAAGGCCTTTGCGGCCCTGCCTACCATGTAAGTGGCTTGGAGTCCGTTCCGTCCGGGACGGACTAGACTGAACTGCGTCCGGAACCCGGGCCTGGCCTAGGCCAGCCCCGGGTTCCGGGCCACCAATAAAGGTTCAAGCGATGCATCGATATAGCCTGACGAAGTTTCTCTTCGTCCTTCCCTGCGCATTTGCGTTCGCTATGGTCATCCTGGTGCCCTTTTTCTATGGCCTGTATTTTTCCATGACCAACTGGAATGGGGTCTCCGAATCGATCAAGTTTGTCGGCCTTGTCCATTTTGGCCGGGTCTTCTCCCAGCCGGGCTTTATCTACTCCTTCCTCATCAGCATGGCCTACACGGTCATCAACGTCATCCTTGTGAACGCCGTGGGCTTTGCCCTGGCCCTCCTCGTCACCTCCAACCTGAGGTTCCGCAATTTCTACCGGGCGGGCTTCTTTGCCCCCTACCTGATCGGCGGAATCGTCCTGGGCTACATCTGGCAATTCCTGTTCAACTCCACCCTCCCTGCCCTTGGCTCGGCCTTAGGGATCGAGGCCCTCCGGACTTCCTTCCTGAGCCGTCCGAACTCGGTCATCTGGGCCATGTCGGTGGTCAACACCTGGCAATACGCGGGCTACATCATGCTCATTTTCATAGCGGCCATCCAGGCCATCCCGGCCTCCCTCATGGAGGCGGCCAAGGTCGACGGGGCGGGCTATTTTAGGCGGGTCTTCCGCATCCTCATCCCCATGATGGCCAACGCCTTCACGATCTCCCTCTTCCTGACCCTCACAACCTCATTCAAGCAGTTTGACATGAACTTCACCCTGACCAATGGCGGCCCGGCCACGCGTTTCGCCGAGAATCCTGTCTTTGCCTCCCAGCTCCTGGCCATGGACATTTTCAACACCGCCAAGGCCAACCGCATGGCCGAGGCCCAGGCCAAGGCAGTCATCCTCTTTGTGGCCCTCGCCGTGGTGTCCATAATCCAGGTTGCCGTCAACAAGCGAAAGGAGATCGAGCAATGACCACGGGCCGCCGGGTATCGCGGATTGTCGGGGAGGCCCTGGTCCTCCTCCTTTTTGCCGTCTTCATGATCCCCTTTGTCATGGTGATCATCAACTCCTCCAAGACCTCCAAGGACATCATCTTCAATGCCCTGGCCCTGCCCTCGGACTGGGGCCAGCTCTGGACCAACGTGGGCCTAATCTTCAACAACAAGACTGTCCACTACGCCAACGCCTTCCTCGATTCCTTCCTCATCACCGTTTTTTCCCTCGTGGTTATCGTGCTCTTTTCCTCGATGTGCGCCTGGGCCCTGGTGCGCACAAGGCGGGCCTGGGCCACCGTCCTCTTTTTTGCCTTTGTGGCCGCCATGGTGATCCCCTTCCAGGTCCTCATGTTCCCCCTTGTGCGCTGGATGAGGATCCTCGGGGAAGCCATTCACTTCCGCCTCCTCCAGTCCATACCGGGCATGGTCTTTGCCTACCTGGGCTTTGGCTGTCCCCTCTCGATCTTCATCTTCCACGGCTTTATCAAGAACATCCCCTATGAGCTCGAGGAGTCGGCGACCATAGATGGCTGCAGCCAGGCGAGGACCTTCTTTGAGATCGTCTTTCCCCTCCTCCAGCCTATCATCATCACCGTCCTCATCCTCAACGGGATCTGGATCTGGAACGACTACCTCCTGCCCCTCTTGATGCTGGGCTCGAACGGCGTCGTCCAGACTATCCCGGTCGCGGTGACTGCCTTCGCGGGGGCCTATCTCAAGCAATGGGACCTTATCCTCACCTCGACCCTGATAGCCATGCTGCCTGTCATAGTCCTCTACGTCTTTGCCCAGAGGTATATCATTCGAGGCATGATCGAAGGGGCCATTAAGTAAGGAGTGGCTTTATGAAAATCGTATTGGTCGGCGCCGGCAGCGCCCAGTTCGGCTGCGGCACCCTTGGGGACATTTTTTCCAGCACAGCCCTCGCGGGCTGCGAGATCGTCTTGCACGACATCAATCCCGAGAGCTTGGGAGAGACCCTCAAGGTCGCCCAGGACTTTGCGGCGGCCCAGGGCCTCACCAATAGGCTCTCGGCGACGACGGACCGGAGGGCGGCCTTTAGGGGCGCGGACTTTATCATTTCCTCCATCGAGGTGGGCAACCGCTTTGTCTTATGGGACGAGGACTGGAAGGTACCCCTTCAGTATGGCGTGGCCCAAGTCTATGGAGAGAACGGCGGGCCGGGTGGGATCTTCCATGCCCTAAGGATAGTTCCGCCTATCCTGGATATTGTCCGGGACGCGATGGAGATCTGTCCGAAGGCCTTCATCTTCAACTTCTCCAACCCAATGACGGCGATCTGCACCACCGTGGCCCGGGCCTTTCCCGAGGCCAGGTTTATCGGTCTCTGCCACGAGATCGGCTGGCTTTCCCGATGGCTGCCGCGGATCCTGGGCATGGACATGGACGACATCTGGTTCCGCGCCGCCGGCCTCAATCATTTTAGCTGCGCCCTTGAGATCACCCAGGGCAAGGGAGGCCGGGATCTCTACCCCGAGGTGCGAAGCCGGGCGGCGGCCTATTTTGCCCGGGACCCCGGCTACAGCGACCTCTTTGACGAGTACCGGTCCACCGGGAGGGTGGATTCCTTCGAGGCCTTTCACAAGGGAGAGGTCCAGGGCCGCAGCCGCTACGAGTGGGCCGACCGCCACCTGGTCAAGTTTATGCTCGAGAACTATGGCCTCCTCCCGATCACCACGGATTCCCATTTTGGGGAATACCTGGGCTGGGCCCAGGACGTGGTCGACCATCGGGGCATCCTCGACTTCTACGACCTCTATAAGGTGATGCTCTCCCAGGAGGCCCGGAGGGAAATCACGCTCAAGGTCTCCGAGAGAGTCGTGCCCATTATCGAAGGGATCCTCGGCGACCAGGGCTACGAGGAATCCGCCGTAAACCTGCCCAACGACGGCCTCCTCCCGGACCTGCCATCCTGGATAGCCGTGGAAGTCCCCGCCCTGGTCGGCCGGCAGGGGATCAAGGGAATAGCCATGGGAGAGGTGCCCAAGGGCTACCTGGCGCTTTTGCGGGAATACTGCGGAGTCTATGACCTTGTGGCCGAGGCGGTGATCCACAAGAAAAAGGACCTGGCGATCCAGGCCATCCTGGCCAACCCAGGAACCCACAGGGCCAGGGGGCTCAGGGACATGGTCGACCGGATGATCGGTCTCCAGCGCCCCTGGCTGGATTATCTGCGTTAGATCGAGCTAGGCATGGGGGAAGGCCTCAAGGATGCTGACCCCGTCGTAGTCCTCATCCTTGGGGCCCTTGAGCGAAGTCCGGAGGGGCTTGCGCTCGGAGGGAAGGCGGGGAAGGCCGGGGACAAAGCGCAGGGCCAGGGCGGGGGAGGTCAGGAGCTCCCCCGGGGCGGCCATGGACTGGAGGCGGAAGGCGCTATTGATGCCGTAGCCCAGATAGTCCCGGTACTTCAATCCCGAGCATTCCCCAAAGATCTCATACTTATAAAGGGAATCCACCGTGAGGGCGCCGGCCAGGGCGCAGGTGGAGCCATAGCTAGATGACACCTCCTCGACGACCTCTCGGAGCAGGCGAAAGAGCTCCCTGGCCGCATCGACAGCCCCAGGGCTGGCGACGTCCCAGATGACCAAGGCCCCATCTCCAAGGAGCTTGTAATAGGAGACGGCGAACCAGTTGACCCCCGCCAAGAGCTCCTGGCTATAGCGCTCGAGAAAGGAGGCGACGGTCGGAGGCTCGGCGTCCCGGGACCAGGTGGAAAAGCCCCGCAGGTCTATGCACAGGGCCAGGGCATCCCGGTAACCCTTGTCGTACTTCTCGTCCCTGAGCGACACCGGCGTCCTCTCCATGAGGGCCACCACCTCGGCCTCCACGAGGACGGCCTCGCCCGTGGGTAAGTCCAGGTCGACACAGGCGGCCCTGCTCGTTAGCGCACTATCTTCCATAGCCTCAATACTCTCCTTGGCGGCGCAGAATCGCCTCAATAGGCAAAGGCGATTCTGCGGCCTCAAGGGTGAGACTTGCGTCAGCTACAACCTGTGGTGCTGCCGCAAGTCTCACACTTGAGGCAGGTGCCATTGCGCACCAGGGTCAGGTGGCCGCAGACCGGGCAGGGATCGCCCTCATAGCCCTTGAAGCGGGCGTTGCGGGCGCTCTCCTTTGGCTTGGCCATGGCGTTCGACGCCGGCGCCGCTATGCTGGGCCTTGCGGGAGCATCCGCCTGGACCAGGCTAGCCTTGCCGGCCTCAAAGCCATGGCTCAGGGACGCGGTGGTGGCAGGCCGTTTGTTTTGGGTGCCCGTGGCCTCGAGGTCCTCGGGCTTGACCTGGCCCAGCTCCCTCCTTCCAAGGTAGGAGATGGCCAGGTCGCGGAAGATAAAGTCCAGGACGCTGGTCGACATCTTGATGTAGTCGTGGCCCTGGACCATGCCATTGGGCTCAAAGCGCGAGAAGGTAAAGGCGTCCACGTAGTTCTCCAGGGGCACTCCGTATTGGAGGCCGAGGGAGACGGAGATCGCGAAGGAGTTGAGGATCGAGCGGAAGGCCGCGCCTTCCTTGTGCATGTCGAGGAAGATCTCCCCAAGGGTCCCGTCCTCGTATTCCCCCGTGCGCACAAAGATCGAGTGGCCGGCGAGGTGGACCTTCTGGGTATAGCCGGCCCGGCGGTTGGGCAGGGCGCGGCGGATGCCCCGGGGAGAGGATGGCAGGCCCGGGAGCTCCGGCTCGGCGCTGCCCGAGGGCCTGCGCGGGGCTTCCTGGACGGCAGGGACCTCCTCCTCGTCCTCCCCGTACTGGCCGGTCTGGAGGGCCACGATGGAGTCGGCTATCACGTCGGCCCCGGGTGCCAGGGCGGAGAGGGGCTGGGAGAGCTTGGACCCGTCCCTGTAGAGGGCTATGGACTTGAGCATCGAGCGCCAGGCGAGCATGTAGGCCCCCTTCACGTCCTCGTAGGTGGCCGTGTTGGGCATGTTGATCGTCTTGGAGATGGCTCCCGAGACAAAGGGCTGGACGGCGGCCATCATGGAGATGTGGGCCTGCCAGGAGATGGCCCGGGTGCCGCGCTTGCCCGAGGGCGTGGCGGTGTCAAAGACCGCCTCGTGGCCGGCCTGGAGGCCGGGGGCGCCCTCGACGCCCATGGTGCCGCAGGCAAAGAGCTCGGCCTCGTCTATGGCGGCCTCGCTGTAGCCTAGGTGCCGCAGAAGGCTGAAGCCCTGGAGGGACCAGGTGGACTCGGGAACGCCCACGGCCGCAAAGGCCTCGGGGCCCAGGACATAGGGCGCAAAGCAGGACTCAAGGGAGATCGCCGTCTTGAGGGCTCCCTCGGCCTTGTCCAGGGCGGCGGTGGGGATGCCCTTGGCGGCCAGGGACTCATAGGAGAGGGCAGGGGCCCCCTTGAGGGTCCCGTGGCCCAGGGCAAAGGTCTCGATTTCGCCTATCGCGGCCTCGCTGTAGCCCAGGCTCCGAAGGGCCGGGGGCACCGAGCCGTTGATGATCTTGAAGTAGCCGCCTCCGGCCAGCTTCTTGAATTTCACGAGGGCATAGTCGGGCTCGACCCCGGTGGTGTCACAGTCCATGAGGAGGCCGATCGTGCCCGTGGGGGCTATGGCGCTCACCTGGGCGTTCCGGAAGCCGTGCTTTTCCCCCAGGGCCAGGGCCTGGTCCCAGGAGTCCTTGGCGGCCTCCACGAGGTTGGCCGGGCAGTTCTCCGCCACGATGGGCCAGGGGGTCACGGTGAGG
>JAKPBN010000199.1 GCA_029778945.1 Spirochaetota bacterium | reverse complement strand
ATCGATCATGTCGTAGTAGTCCCCCCCGCAATACATGCCGGGAAGGGGCTCGTAGCTGGTCTCAAAGCTCACTCCCTCGGGATGGTCGAGGCTGGGCTTGAGGAAGGCCCTCTGCATCTCCCCGGCCCAGCGAAGCTCCTCCTCCACGGTCTTGGCCCGGGCGGCGGCGTCGGCCCGGAAGCGCTGGGCCTCGAGGCATTTGTCCAGCTCGGCGACGAGGTAGTCCTGGTCCCAGGGCTTGAGGATATAGCTGTAGATCCCCGCCCTCACCGCCTTCATGAGTTCCTGGACCTCGGAAAAGCCCGTGAGGAGGATGGTGAGAATCCAGGGATAGAGATCTTTAACCTTTAGGAGAAAATCCGACCCGAGCATCACGGGCATCCGGAGGTCGGAGACGATCACCACCACCTGGCCCGCCGAGGATTCGAGGAAGCCGAGGGCCTCGATGGCCGAATCGGCCGTCCGTATCGCCACTCCGCGCTCGACGGCCCAGGAATGGAGGCCTCGGCGCAGGGAGGACAGGATATTGGCTTCGTCGTCCACAAACAGGACTATGTCTTTGCCGTTCTCTTGAGTGGCCATGGTTTAAGTATAGTTGTCAGGACCCAAAGCGCAAGCCACAGGCCCGGCCATCCCTGGAGCGCGCCGGAAAGGCCCCTTTCTTTGACAGGCCCAAAGCCTTGAATAAACTTATACCAGCTTGGATTGGCCCCCGGACCATCAGGCAGGAGGCGTGGCATGAATCCCGGCAAGCCTGAGACCACCGTATCTGGAGACTCCTCAGCGACCATCCTCGTGGTGGACGACTCGACGGAGAACCTGACCGTCCTTGGGGAGCTCTTGCGGTCCCACTATCGGGTAAGGGTGGCGAATTCCGGGGAAAAGGCCCTCAAGGCCGCGGCCTCAGCCCCCCGCCCCGACCTGATCCTCCTGGACGTGATGATGCCCGGGATGGATGGCCACGAGGTCCTCCGCCGCCTGGCCGCCCAAGAGGACACCCGGAACATACCCGTGATCTTCGTGACCGCGATGGATGGCACCGAGGACGAGGAGTCCGGCCTGGCCCTCGGGGCCGTCGACTACATCGTCAAGCCCATCAACCCGGCCATCGTCCTGGCCCGGTTCAGGACCCAGCTCGAGCTCAAGGGGGCCAGGGACCGCCTGGCCAACCAGAACGAGTGGCTCGAGAAGGAGATCGCCGAGCGGATGAAGGAAAACCTCCTCATCCATGCCCTGTCCGTCCGGGCCCTGGCCTGCCTGGCCGAGGCGAGGGACAACGAGACGGGCCAGCACATTGTGAGGACCCAGACCTATGTGGGCATCCTGGCCCACTACCTTTCTGACCACCAGCGCTTCAAGGAGGCCCTGGCCGGGGACAGGCTCGAGATGCTGATCCGGGCCGCCCCCCTCCATGACATAGGCAAGGTCGGCATCCCCGACATGATCCTCCTCAAGCCAGGCAAGCTTACCCCGGAGGAGTTCGGGATCATGAAGACCCACACCACCATCGGGGCCGAGGCCATAAGCCGGGCCATGTCCCAGACCCTGGCGGGGGTCGAGGTCTCCACGGCCGGCCAGGCTGGACGGGCCTTTATCCTCCTCCAGCTCGCCCAGGAGATATCCTTCACCCACCACGAGAAATGGGACGGCTCAGGCTATCCCGCCGGCCGGGCGGCCAACACCATCCCCGTGGCCGGCCGCCTCATGGCCATCGCCGACGTCTTTGACGCCCTCACGAGCAAGCGGGTCTACAAGGATGCCCTGGACGTCGAGGAGGCCACGAGCATCATCTGCCAGGCCCGGGGCACCC
>JAKPBN010000192.1 GCA_029778945.1 Spirochaetota bacterium | reverse complement strand
GGGAGCCCAAGGCCCTCCTCGCCGTGGCCGAGGGGGATGCCCTCCTTCTCGATCGCCTTGGGGCCGTCTTTGTCTCCATCCTCGACCCGGGCTATCCCCCCGCCCTGCGTGAGATCGCCCAGGCCCCCTTTGGGCTCTATCTCCGGGGCCAGGCCCTACCCACCGAGCTGCCTTCGGTCTCCATCGTGGGCACCCGCTACCCCACGGGGGCCGGCCTCGAGGCCGCGATGGGCCTTGGCCGGGACTTTGCCCGCCTGGGCCTCGCCGTCGTCTCAGGCCTCGCGAGGGGCATCGATGCCGCCGCCCACCGGGGAGCCCTGGCCGGGGGCGGCCAGACCTGCGCCGTCCTCCCCTGCGGCGTGGACGCCATCTATCCCCTGGGAAACGCGGGCCTGGCCGGCACGATCCTCTCCACGGGGGGCCTCCTCGTCTCCGAATACCCGCCCGGGACCGAGATCCGCAAGAGCCGCTTCCCCGAACGGAATCGCATAATCTCCGGCCTTTCCCGGGGCCTTGTCGTCGTCGAGGCTCCCGCCGATTCGGGAGCCCTTATCACCGCTGACTTTGCCCTCGACCAAGGGCGCGATGTCTTTGTGGCCGCCTCCCGCCTGGGGGGCCCCCGGAGCCTGGGCCTCGACCGCCTGGCCCTGGAGGGCGCCCGGCCCGTGGCCTTTGCCCAGGATGTCCTCCGGGACTGGGGCATCGACTGCCCCGCCCAGGACAGACTCCAGTCCAGCCCAGGAGAAGGCGAGAGCGCCTCCTGGGGCCGGAGTCTTGCGGCGGCCCTGAGGGCCGAGCTGGCCCAGGGCGTCCCCAGCCAGGGGAGATGGTGAGGCCCATGGCAAGCCACGATGTCCTCGTCATAGTCGAATCCCCCGCCAAGGCCCAGACTATCGAAAAATGCCTGGGAAAGGGCTATAGCGTCCTCCCGACCCTGGGCCACCTTGTCGACCTGCCCAAGTCGCGGATAGGGATAGACCTGGAGGGGAGTTTTGAGCCCGAGTACCGCACGGTGCGGGGAAGGGCCCCTCTTCTCCGGGAGGTCCAGAGGGCGGCAAGGCAGGCTAGCCTCGTCCTCCTGGCCCCGGACAACGATCGGGAAGGGGAAGCCCTGGCCTGGCAGCTCCGCAAGCTCCTCCTGGAAAAGTCGCCGGAGCTGCCCATCAAGCGGATCGCCTTTAACGAGATCACCCCGGAGGCCATCAAGCTTGCCCTGGGCCAGCCCCGGGAAATAGATGAGACCAAGGTCAAGGCCCAGAAGGCCCGCCGGGTCCTCGACCGCCTCGTGGGCTATAATCTCTCTCCCCTCCTCTGGAAAAAGGTCAAGCGGGGCCTTTCCGCCGGTCGGGTCCAGTCCGCGGCCCTCAGGCTTGTCTGCGAGCGGGAGCGGCAGGTGGAGGCCTTTAGCCCCGAGGAGCATTGGACCCTCGAGGCGGAGTTCCGCAAGGGCCGCCGCTCGTTTATCGGCCGCCTCATCTCCCTTGGCCAGCCGGAGACCGAGGCCCAAGCCCAGGCCCTTGCCTCCTCCCTGGAGGGCCAGGATTTTCTCGTCGGCGAGGCCCGGGAAACCGAGAGGATACTCTATCCCCAGCCACCCCTCACGACCGCGGGCCTCCTCAGGGCCGCCGCGATCCACCTGGGCTTTTCCGTCAGGAAAACCATGCTGATAGCCAGCCAGCTCTACGAAGGCATCGACCTGGGCCGGAGCCGGCTTGGCCTTATCACCTACCTGCGCACCGACTCCGTCCGGGTGGCCGAGTCGGCCCTGGCCGAGCTCCGGGCCTATATCGCCGGGGCCTTCCCCGCCGAGCTTCCGCCTAGCCCGAACGTCTACCATTCTTCCCCCAGGGTCCAGGACGCCCACGAGGCGATCCGGCCCACCCTGGTCCAGCGCAGCCCCGCCTCCCTCATGTCTGTCCTCTCCAAGGACCAGCAAAAGCTCTATACCCTC
>JAKPBN010000191.1 GCA_029778945.1 Spirochaetota bacterium | reverse complement strand
TCCGTGAATTTGACCGCGTTGGAAAGGAGGTGGCGGAGGACCTGCTCGGTCTTCCTCATATCGCCTATCGCGCGCTCGGCATTCTGCGGGACCTTGACGCTCAGGGGCAGGCTCCGCCTCTCGGCCTCGGCCCCAATCTCGGTGGCTACCTTGCGGATCAGCCGCCCCAGGTCGAATTCCTCCCTCGAGAGCTGGAGCTTGCCCGCCTGGGCCTTGGAGAGGTCGAGGACATCGTTGATAAGCTCGATCAGGCGCTTGGCCGCCCGGTCCACGGAGCCCAGCTGGCGGACCTGGACTTCCGTGAGAGGGCCCGAGAGGCCCTGGAGGATCACGTCCGTGAAGCCCAGGATCGCGTTGAGGGGGGTCCGGAGCTCGTGGGTCATGGCCGAGAGGAAGGAGGCCTCGATGCCCTCGGCCTCGGCGACCCGCGCCTGCGCCTTTAGGACCTCCTCCTCGAGCTCATGTCTACTCAGGCCCGCGAGGCGAGCCCGCTCCTCGGCCTCAGGCCTCAAGATAGTTCTCCCGGATCACGAGGATCTCCTCGAGGGCCTTGTGGAAGGCCTCGACCACGGCGGGGTCGAATTGGGTGCCCGAAGAGTTTTGGATCTCTCCGGCGGCCTTGGCTATGGGCCAGGCCTCCTTGTAGGGCCGCTTGCTCGTGAGGGCGTCAAAGACGTCGGCCACCGCGGCTATGCGCCCCACGAGGGGTATGTCCTCCCCCGCAAGGCCCGCAGGATAGCCCTTGCCGTCCCAGCGCTCGTGGTGGGTCTTGGCGCAGATCGAGGCCGTCTCGAGGAGGAGGGAGTCCCTCTCCCCGAGGATCTTCTCGCCTATCTCACAGTGCGTTCTCATCTCCTTAAGCTCCTCCTCATCCAGGCGGCCGGGCTTGAGGAGGATGGTGTCCCGGATGCCGATCTTGCCCACGTCGTGCATGGGTGTGGCGTAGAGGTAGAGCCGGGCCTCGTCCGCGTCCAGGCCATAGGCCAGGGCTATGCGCTCGGCGAAGTGGCTCATGCGGATTACGTGGTTCCCGGTCTCGTTGTCCCGGAATTCCGCGGCCTTGCCCAGGCACTGGATGACCTTCATCCGGGTGGATTCGATCTCCCGGGTCCGCTTCTGGACCTCGGCCTCGAGGCGGCGCATCTGGTCAAGGCTCGCAAGCTGGGTCCGGATGCGCTTCAGCACCACAATGCGCTTGACGGGCTTGGTCAAAAAGTCCGAGCCCCCGGCCTCAAAGGCCGAAGCCTCATCCTTCTCGTCCCCCAAGGCGGTGACAAAGATGATCGGAATGTTCTTGAGCCTGGGATCTTCCTTGAAGCGGCGGCAGGTCTCATAGCCGTCCATCCCGGGCATCATCACGTCGAGGAGGAGGATGTCGGGGTGGCCTTCGAGGGCCACTTCGAGGGCCTGCTCGCCGCTGTAGGCCGCGAGGACCCGGTACTCGGGCTCAAGGAAGTCCCGGAGGTACTCGACATTGGTCTTGAAATCGTCGACCACGAGGACCGTGGGTCGATCGTCGGCTTCGGGCATCGGGAGGGCCTCCTCCCCCATAGTCTAGGTGGGAGGGGCCGAATTGGCAAATCCGGCCTCGAGGCCCCTAGTTCCGGGGGACGAGGGCCACCTTGAGCCTATCCCGGGCCACAACCCGGGCGGTAAACAGGCTGTCGATGTTTTCCTGGTATTTCGTTATACGAAATATGTAATCCAGGGTACGCCGAGGAGTCCCGTTGCCCGAGACCCGGTTCTGGCCGGCGTTGTACATGGCCAGGGCCGCCACCTCGTTGCCCCCGCTCCGGAGGCAAAAGTCCAGGTGGTCGAGGCCCTTGCTGACATTGGTCTCCACGTCAAAGAACTGGGAGATGGAGAGGTCGGGAAAGGTCTTCGAGTTGAGCTGGAAGAGGCCTCGGTCCACGCTTGTCCCGTTGTCATTGAAGGCCTTGACCCTAAAGCGGCTTTCCTCAAAGGCCAGGGCAAAGGCGAGGCTCGTGGGCACCCCCGTCCTGTCGGAATGCTCGAGGATAGCCGTGGCCACCGTGGCCGACTTGGTCAGCTCGGTAAAGAAGGCCAGGACCGAGGCCCGGGTGGCCGGGTCGCGGTAGAGGATGGCTATCTCGTCCTCCCGGTCGAGGTTCTGGAGCACTCCGGGGAGATCGGCTTCTGAGAGGGAGGCGAGGCGGAGCAGCTCCGCGTCGAGGTCCGGGTGGATTGTAAGGATCGGCCGTCTGCAGGAAATGGAGACAATGGCAATAACGGCGGAAAGTGTTACAATACAAAGATTTCGTAGCAATCCGGGCTTCATGCGAAAAAATAGCTCCTTATGCAGGAAGTTCTAGGCGACAGAAACGGACAGGAAGCCTATTGTACCGGCCACCCGGGTATTGTCTAGCCCCCCGTGCGAGGTGCATACGTCCCCCATGAACAGCGACCCTATCCGAGTCATTGTGACCGGCGGCACCTTCGACAAGCACTATGACGAGATCCGGGGGGAACTCACCTTCAAGGAGAGCCATTT
>JAKPBN010000187.1 GCA_029778945.1 Spirochaetota bacterium | reverse complement strand
CCACGGTCTCTTGAGGATCATGATCCCCATGATAGCCGTCGTGGACGAGCTTAGGGCCGCAAAGGCCATCCTCCTCGAGGAGGCCGCGGGGCTCAAGGCCTCGGGCTTCAGGCTCGGGAAGCTCCCCGAGTTGGGCATCATGATCGAGATCCCCGCCGCGGCCCTGGACGCCGAGCGCCTGGCCCGGGAGGCGGATTTCTTTCGCATCGGCACCAACGACCTAGTCCAGTACCTCATGGCCGCGGACCGGATGAACCCCGACGTGGCCTACCTCAACCGCCCCTTGCATCCCGCCGTCCTCCGCCTGATCGGCCAGGTCGCCGCCGCGGCCCACCGCCAAGGCCGGCGGGTGGCGGTCTGCGGGGAGATGGCCGCCGACCCCCTGGCCCTGCCCATCCTGGCCGGCCTGGGGATCCACGAGCTGTCCATGAGCCCGGCCCTCATCCCGGCGGCCCGGGCCAGGCTCTCCCGCCTTGACTCCACTAGGATGGCCACCCTGGCCGCCAAGGCCCTCGAGGCCGAAGGCGCGGAGGACGTCAAGCGCCTTGTCCGGGAAGAACTCGCATCAGGAGGAATACACCATGGTCTCTGAGCGCTATACCATCAACAATCCCACGGGCTTCCATACCCGGCCGGCCCGCCTCTTTGTGGACACCGCCACCGAGGTCTACCCTGCTTGCGAGGTCAAGGTGATGAAGGGCGAGAAGGTGATCAACGGCAAGTCCATCATCAAGATGCTGACCCTAGGCGCCAAGTTCGGCGAGGAGGTCGTGGTCGAGGTGGAGGGGGAGGGCGAGGCCGAGGCGCTCAAGGCCCTGGGGGAGATCCTCGTCACGATCTACAAGGAATGAGGCCGTGATCAGGACCGTCACCCTCAACCCCGCCCTGGACCGCAGCGTGAGCGTCCCCGGCCTTGCCCTGGACAGGGTCAACCGGGCCAGCGGCTCGAGGGTCGATCCGGGCGGCAAGGGCATCAATGTCTCCAAGGTGATCAAGGCCCTGGGGGGCCGGAGCCTGGCCCTGGGCTTCCTGGGCGGCCGGGCGGGGGACCTCCTAGCCCAGGGTCTCGACGACCTTGGTGTGGCGCACAACTTTACCCGGATAGCCGGGGAGACCCGGACCAACCTCAAGCTCGACGACCCGAGAAGCGGGACCCATACGGACATCAACGAGACGGGGCCCACGGTGGCTCCTTTGGACCTCGTCCGCCTCGAGTCGGCCCTCTTCGAGGGGGCGGGGCCCGGGGACGTCTTTGTCTTCTCGGGCTCGGCCCCGGCTGGCGTCGAGCCGGGGATCTACGCCGCCTGGATCCGCCGGGCCCGGGCCCTGGGGGCCTTGAGCCTCCTCGACGCCGATGGGGAGCTCCTCTGCCGTGGCCTCGAGGCGGGGCCCGACCTGGCCAAGCCCAATGAGGAGGAGCTTGGCCGCCTCGTCGGGCACAGGTTGGAGGGCCGGGACGAGATCCTCGCGGCCGCCCGTGGCCTCCTGGCCGCCGGGGTGGGAAGGGTCGTGGTCTCCCTGGGCTCCGAGGGGGCCCTCTTTGTGGACGCCGCCGGGGCCTACCTGGCCAGGGGCATAAGGGTGGAGGCCGTCTCCACCGTGGGGGCCGGGGACACCATGGTCGCCGCCCTGGCCCTGGGCCTTGAGAAGGGCGAGAGCCTTGAAAAGATGATAGCTCCCGCGGTGGGGGCGGCCACGGCCGCCGTCCTCGTGGCGGGCTCGGGCGCCTGCGACCCCAAGGCCGCGGCGCGATATGCGGCCCAGGTCACCTGGGAAGCCCTCCCCTGAAAGCGGGCGGGAAAGGATTGGGCATGAAGACAAGGGCGGTTCGCCTCTATGGCAAGAAGGACCTGAGGCTCGAGGAATTCGAGCTGCCGGGGATCAAGGACGACGAGATCCTCGTGCGGGTGGTCTCGGACTCGATCTGCATGTCGACCTACAAGGCCGCCTCCCTGGGGGCCGAGCACAAGCGGGTGCCCAAGGATGTGGACCGGAACCCCGTGATCGTGGGCCACGAGATGGCCGGGGTCATCGTGAAGGTAGGCGCCGCCTGGAGGGGCAAATACCGGGAAGGGGCCCGGTTCTCCATCCAGCCGGCCCTGAACTACAAGGGCTCCATGGACTCCCCTGGCTATTCCTACCCCTGGTGCGGCGGGGCCGCCACCTATGCCATCATGCCCCCGGAAGTCATGGAGCTGGGCTGTCTCCTCGACTACTCTGGGGAGGGCTACTTCATGGCCTCCCTCTCGGAGCCCATGTCCTGCATCATCGGGGCCTACCACGCGAGCTACCACACCGAGGCCGGCTCCTACGTCCACAGGATGGGCATCAAGGCCGGGGGCAAGCTCGCCATCCTGGCCGGGGCCGGGCCCATGGGCCTTGGGGCCATAGACTATGCCCTCCATGTCGAGCCCAAGCCCTCCCTCCTCGTGGTCAGCGACGTGGACCCCGGCCGCCTTGAGCGGGCCCGGGCCATCTTCCCCGAGGCCGAGGCCAGGCGCTGCGGAGTCGACCTGCGGTTCGTGAACCCCTCCACGATGGCCGACCCCGTCAAGGCCCTTCGGGAGCTGGGCGGGGGCGAGGGCTTTGACGATGTCTTTGTCTACGCCCCCGTGGGCCCCGTCGTCTCCCAGGGCGACGCCATCCTGGGCCGGGACGGCTGCCTGAATTTCTTCGCCGGCCCCACGGACAACGCCTTTTCCGCCATGGTCAATTTCTACAATGTCCATTATGGCGCCACCCACACCGTCGGCACCTCGGGGGGCAATACCCAGGACATGCTCGAGTCCCTGGAGCTCAGCTCGGCCGGAAGGATCAACCCCGCGGTGATGGTCACCCATGTGGGTGGCCTTGACGCGGCAGTCGAGGCCACCCTCCACCTTCCCGACCGCCCGGCGGGCAAGAAGCTCATCTACACGGGCATCGACCTGGATCTCACGGCGATAGCCGACTTTGCCTCCCTGGCGGCGAAGGACGAGCGCTTTGGGGTCCTGGGGGAGATCTGCGGCCGGGCCAAGGGGCTCTGGTGCGCCGAGGCCGAGGCCTACCTCCTCAAGGCCTGGGGGGACCCCATAGCCGAGGGGAAATACTAAGAAAAACACGAAGAGAAATGCAACCACAGAGACACAGAGGAAGAGCACAGAGGAAGAGCAATATAAAATAGTTAAGGTGGGAGAGGCGAATAGGGATATCGAGCAGGACTAACTCAGGCCGAGTAAAGTTGGGGGCCGGGTGGGGGAATCTTCCACCCGGCCTTGCCTTTGGCGATTGCCGCGCTTAAGACCATGCCCAGCAACTATTACTATTTGCGATTATCCTAGATATATTGGTCAAGCATGATCTGGTTGCCATCGGGATCCTCGAGGATGATATGCTCTGGACCCGAGCTGCTTTCATCGGCTTCCTTTTTGAGCGCGACTCCATTTTTCTTCAGCTCTTTCTGGATCTCCCGGACATCCATGAAATGGCCTAGCTCCTTGGCGTCCTGGTCCCAGCCTGGGCTAAAGGTCAGTATGTTTTTATCGAACATGCCTTGGAAGAGGCCAATGACAGCCACTCCGTTTTTCATCACCACCCAATTTTGGCTAAGGTCTCCGCCTCGCTGGACAAAGCCCAGTTTCTCGTAGAAGGCCTTTGATGCATGAATATCCTTCACAGAGAGGCTTACAGAGAAGGCTCCTAGATCCATTCCGTCCTCCTGGCTTCCGATAATCAAGACGAGGCGATGCCTAGAATATACGGTTAAGAAAGCTAGAAAGGAACGATATTCCGTGCTGCCCAGCCAGGCCCTGGGCAACTTGCGCAACAACAGCTACGAGCGTTCACACGGCGTTCACACGGTCCGGCTATGCTTGGGACGACTCCTAGACATGGGCGGAGGTTCTTAAGGAATGAGGCTCAGTCGAATCGTATTGTACGCCCAGGGCATGAGCTGCGGGGCCTGTGAGGTGAAAATCCGCAAGGCCCTTACCGATCTGCCTGGGGTGAGCTCAGCCCAGGCCAGTCTTAGGGGCGGTCGCGTAAGCATCGAGTATGACGGGGATCTCGTCGACCTTTCGAGCCTCAGGAAGGCCATAGAGGCCGCAGGCTATCCGGTCCGGGAAGGCCGAGGGGCGGGTCCAAGCCTGGCCCTCGGCGTGGGCCTCCTCCTCGTGGCGGCCTACCTGGTCGCCTCCTCCCTGGGGGTCTTCAACACCTTGCCCATCGTGGACTCCTCCCTGGGCTACGCCATGCTCTTTGTGGTGGGCCTCCTCACCTCGATCCATTGTGTGGCCATGTGCGGGGGCATTGCCCTCTCCCAGTCCGTTCCCCGGGCCAGGCCTGGCCAGGCCGAGGCCTACCGGACCGAGGGGCGTCTCGAGAGCCTGCGGCCCGGCCTCCTCTACAACGGCGGCCGCCTCCTCTCCTATACCTTGATCGGGGGCCTCGTGGGGGGGATAGGCTCGGCCTTTTCCTTTTCCCCGGCCATAAAGGGCGCCCTCGCCGGGGCGGCGGGCCTCTTTATGGTCCTCCTGGGCCTCAAGATGCTCGGCATCCTCAAGGGCCTGCCACGGCTCTCCCGGCTCCTCCCCAAGGGCGCCCGCCAGGCCCTGGGCGGCCTGACTGGCCGTCTCCGGCGGCAGGGGCCCTTTGCGGTGGGCCTCCTCAACGGCCTCATGCCCTGTGGCCCCTTGCAGACCATGCAGCTTTATGCCCTCGGCACCGGATCCATCCTCGCAGGAGCGCTATCCATGTTTATCTTTGCGGCAGGCACCATTCCCCTCATGCTCGTCTTTGGGGCCACGGCGGCCCTCCTCCCCCGGAAATTCCTCCCGGCCATGATGCGGGCCTCGGCCGTCCTCGTGATGTTCCTGGGAGTCGTCACCTTTGCCCGGGCCGCGGCCCTGGCTGGCATTGCTCTTCCAGAGATGACACCTCCCCGGGCCGCGGCCACTCAAGGCTATGAGGCCCTCGCGGTCGCCGCTCCCGTCCCTGGCGGCCAGGCCAAGGCCACGATCGCAGGCGGGGTCCAGACGATTGTCACGGAGATCGACGCCAATAATTACCGGGACTTTACAGTCCAGGCAGGCCTGCCCCTCAAGTGGACGGTCAGGGTCTCCGCGGCCAAACTCAACGGCTGCAACAACACGATCCTCGTCCCGGCCTATGGGATCAAGAAGCCCCTCAAGGTCGGGGACAACCTGATCGAGTTTACCCCCAAGGCCGAGGGCACCATCGCCTATTCCTGCTGGATGGGCATGATCCGCAACCGGATCGCCGTGGTAAAGGACCTGGGCCAGGTGGCCGCCAATCCTGGCGCCGCCGGCCCCGGAGCCCCGGGTCTGGCGGCGGCCCTGGCGGAAGGCAACGGGGCCCAGCCCGCGGCCGGATCCTGCTGCTCCACCGCCGGGACGAATGCGGCCTTTGCCGGGGGCAAGGTTCCCGTGGACACCATCGGCTTCCCGGTGATGGAAAAGGGCATCCAGGTGATCACGGTCACGGTGGGCCCCGCAGGCTATAGCCCCGCGGCCTTTGTCCTCGAGAAGGGCTCCAAGGCCATCGTGCGCTTTAAGGCCGAGGGCCTAAACTCCTGCAACAACCCCGTGGTCTTCCCGGAGTACAACGGCTCCCTCGACCTCGCCCGGGGCCAGCTGGAGACCCCGGCTATCCCGGTGACAGGGGATTTTACCTTTTCCTGCTGGATGGGCATGCTCCATGGCTACATCAAGGTCGTGGACGACCTCAAGAAAGTCGACCTGGCCAAGGTGAGGGCCGAGATTGGGGCCTGGAAGGCTCCTTCCGGCTCGGCCTGCTGTGGGGGCGCATCGGCCCAGGCTGGTCCCAGCCCCAAGGGCAACTAAGGGCCTAGGCCACTGGGCCTGTCCCCCCGGACTGGACAGGCCCCGGGCCAAAGCGCTATCTTATAGGTACCCCCTCCCCTGGTGGGGTGGGGGTACGTCTGGAACCGGAGGACCGTAGATGGACCATTGCAGCAAGGCGAGCGTCGAAGCCCTTTCCCTCATCAAGACAGCCCGAGGCCAGATGGACGGGATTGTCCGGATGATCGAGGAGGACCGCTACTGCATCGACGTGTCCAAGCAGGTCCTCTCCGTCGTAGCCCTCCTCAAAAAGGCCAACCTGGTGGTTATCCGCCAGCACCTGGACACCTGCGTAAAGGACGCGGTCCGGGAGGACAAGGGCGAGGAAAAGATCGAGGAGATAGCCTCGATCCTGGAAAAGTACCTGGGAAATCTCTAAGGAGCGATACATGATCGAGGCTATCCAGCTCAAGATAAACGGGATGACCTGCGCGGCCTGCGCGCAGGCCTCGGAGAGGGCCGTCAAGAAGCTCCCCGGGGTCGCCGAGGCGGCGGTCAACTTTGGCACCGAGAAGCTTTTTATAAAGTTCGACCCCGAGGCCCTCGACCTGGGGGCGATCAAGGCGGCGGTGGCCAAGGCCGGTTATGAGGCCGTGGACGACATCCAGGAAAAACAGGTGACTATTCCTGTGGGCGGGATGACCTGCGCCTCCTGCTCGGCCGCGGTCGAGCGGGCCCTGAAGAAGGCTCCCGGGGTCCTCTCGGCCTCGGTAAACCTGGCCACGGAAAAGGCCCAGGTGAGCTACGATCCCGGGAAGGTGAGGCTCTCGGAGCTCAAGGACGCCATCCGCAAGGCGGGCTATGAGGCCCTGGCCATCGACACGGCCGTGGCCGTGGACGCCCACAAGGCCGCCAAGGAGAGGGAAGTCAGGGTCCTGTGGACCAAGTTCGCGGTCTCGGCCGTCTTCGCGGTCCCCCTCCTCTATGTCGCGATGGGGGCCATGCTCGGTTGGCCCCTCCCAGCGGCCATCAACGCGATGAACTATCCCCTGCGCTACGCCCTCCTCGAGATACTGCTTGTCCTCCCCATCATCGCCGCGGGCCACCGCTTCTACGTGGTGGGCTTCCGGGCCCTCCTCCACCGGAGCCCCAACATGGACTCCCTCATAGCGATGGGCTCCTCGGCGGCCATCCTCTACAGCCTCTACTCGGTGGCGGGCATCGCGACCGGTGATTTTAGGGCCGTGGACAACCTCTATTTCGAGACCGCCGGCCTCATCATCACCCTCATCCTCCTCGGGAAGTCCCTGGAGGCCGTGTCCAAGGGGAGGACCTCGGACTCGATCAAGAAGCTCATGGGCCTCCAGCCCAAGACTGCCACGGTCCTCCACGAGGGGAGGGAGCAGGAGCTCCCCATCGAGGAGGTGGAGGCCGGGGATATCGTCCTCGTGCGCCCGGGGGAAAAGATCCCCGTGGACGGGGAAGTCCTCGAGGGCCGCTCCGCCGTGGACGAGTCCATGCTCACCGGGGAGTCCATCCCCGTGGAGAAGGGGCCAGGGGACAAGGTCGTGGGCGCCAGCCTCAACAAGAACGGCTCCCTCACCTTCCGGGCCACCAAGGTCGGGGCGGACACGGTCCTCTCCCGGATCATCCGGCTCGTCGAGGACGCCCAGGGCTCCAAGGCCCCCATAGCCCAGATGGCTGACATCGTCTCCGGCTATTTTGTCCCAATTGTGTTTGTCATCGCCCTGCTGTCGGCGGGCCTCTGGCTCCTCTTGGGCCATGGACCCGTCTTTGCCCTCAAGGTCTTTGTGGCCGTCCTCACCATAGCCTGCCCCTGCGCCCTGGGCCTTGCCACCCCCACGGCGATCATGGTGGGCACAGGAAAGGGCGCGGAATACGGGGTCCTGATCAAGTCAGGGGCCGCCTTGGAGACTGCCCACAGGCTGGACACGATCGTCTTTGACAAGACAGGCACCCTCACCAAGGGCCAGCCTGAGCTGACCGACCTGCGACCCGCAGGCGGCATTTCCGAGGCCGAGCTCCTCGGCCTGGCCGCCTCCGCGGAAAAGGCCTCCGAGCACCCCCTGGGCGAGGCCATCGTCAAGGCCGCCGAGGGCCGGAGCCTCGTCCTCGAGGTGGCCAAGGACTTCGCCGCCGCCCCGGGTCAGGGTATTTCTGCCACCGTGGGCGGCCGGGCCGTCCTCCTGGGTAACCTCAAGTACCTCCTGGGCTCCGGGGTCGGCTTTGCCCAGGGCGAGGCCGCCGCGGGAGAGGCCGCCGATGCCCTGGCCGCCGCGGGCAAGACCCCCATGCACGTGGCCGTGGACGGCCGCTATGCCGGCCTTATCGCCGTGGCCGATGTGGTCAAGGAGTCCAGCCCCCGGGCCGTGGCCGCCCTCCACGCCCTGGGCCTCGAGGTCGCGATGATCACCGGAGACTCCCGGGCCACGGCCCTTGCCATTGCCCGGGAAGTGGGCATAGATCGGGTCCTCGCCGAGGTCCTCCCCCAGGACAAGGCCGCGGAGGTCAAGAAGCTCCAGGCCGAGGGCCGCAAGGTGGCCATGGTGGGAGACGGCATCAACGACGCCCCCGCCCTGGCCCAGTCCGACGTGGGCATCGCCATAGGCTCGGGCACCGACGTGGCCATGGAGTCCGCCCAGATCGTCCTCATGAGAAGCGACCTCATGGACGTGCCCACGGCGATCAAGCTCTCCAAGAACGTCATCCGGAACATCAAGCAGAACCTCTTTTGGGCCTTTGGCTACAATGTCCTCGGGATTCCCGTGGCGGCCGGGCTTCTTTACGCCTTTGGGGGCCCCCTCCTCAACCCCATCATCGCCGCCGCGGCCATGTCCCTGTCCTCGGTCTCCGTCCTCACGAATGCCCTGCGCCTTAGGCGCTTCAAGCCCCTGTGAACATCGGCGCCTGGCGCCGGAAGGAAGGATCATGAAGAAGCTTCTGACCATCGAAGGAATGAGCTGCGGCCACTGCGTGATGCACGTCAAGTCCGCCCTCGAGGGCGTGGAGGGCGTGTCCAGCGCCCAGGTCGACCTCATCAAGAAGAGCGCCATGGTGGAGGGCGAAAACCTGAGCGACGCCAGCCTCAAGGCCGCCGTAGTCGAGGCCGGCTACTCAGTCTCCGCCGTCCTGGGCGGGAAGTAAGCCGCATCTACGACCTGGTTATGAATTTGCCACGGAGACACGGAGACACGGAGACACGGAGAGAGAGGCATTTGATAAGGAGAAGGATAGGGATCATTGAAGCTGAAGTTCATTCCTTTCCATTTCTGAATGATCGAAGACTTCTTTGAGTCCCAGCAGCCTCTCTCCTCTGTGTCTAGCGCTTCGCTAGGCCTTCGGCTCTGTGTCACTGTGGCTAGTTTCCTAGAGTCCGCTTTATTGGAGTTGCGATGAAAGCAGTGCGTGTTGCGATAGTTGCTGGAATTCTTGCGGCGGGCATCGCGCTTCTGGGGGGCTGCGGCTCGACAGACGTGGTGGCCAAGTATGCCAATGTCTCCTTTGACGCCCTCGTCAAGGCCCTGCCGGCTGCCCCGGTCTATTCCCAGGATGACGGGGCCTGGGTCCTCACCTCCCCCAAGGGAGACGAGTTCAGCATTTCCTCGGATTTTGCCCGCAATGGCGCGATGGGCAGCGGCATGGCCGACATGGACAAGCCCGATGCTGAGTTCTCCTTTGACGCCAAGCCCTTCCTCGCGGCTGGCCTCGACCTTGCCAAGCTTCCCAAAACCGAGGGCATCAAGTACGAGCTCGAGGACGGCCGCTTTATGCTCCACTTCGAGCTGGGCTCCGATGCCTTCCCGCCCGAGGCCGCCACATCCCTGGAGGCGAGCTTTGCCCAGGTGGTGAAGACCCAGAGGGCCAGGATCGGCTACCACGAGAAGCTGGACCATTACGGGATCAAGCTCGGGGGCGGCAACATGCTCGAGTGGGCCAAGGACCTGGGCAAGAACGACAAGGACCTGGTCTTTGTCCTGGCCCCCGAGGCCTTTATCGCCGCCGGGATGGATCCCGCCAAGATAGAAGGCTGGGCCTTCGCCAAGGTCGAGACCAAGGACGACTCAGGCAAGACGGTCTTTGTCGACAAGCTCCTGAAGGCGTATAACCTGAAGTAAAAGGTAGGGTGCTAGTGCAGACGGTGCTGGTGGCCGATGACGAGGCCAAGATAGTCGACCTGGTCGCGGCCTATCTCGAGGCCTCGGGCTACCGCGTCCTCCGGGCCTATGAGGGCCGGGGAGCCCTGGAGCTGTTTCGGACCAGGTCCCCGGACTGCCTTGTCCTGGACCTCAACATGCCCGGCCTCGATGGCCTTTCCCTGGCCCGGGAGATCCGCCGCTCCTCCGAGGTGCCGATCCTCTTCCTGACCGCCCGGGCCGAGGAAGTCGACCGGATCCTCGGCCTCGAGCTTGGGGCCGACGACTATGTGACCAAGCCCTTTAGTCCCCGGGAGCTTGTGGCCCGGGTGAGGGCCGTCCTCCGCAGGGCCGTCCCCCGGCCCCAGGAGAGGCCTAGCATCCTCAGCGGGGGAGGCCTCGAGCTTGATGGCCCCAAGCGGAGCCTCAGCCAGGACGGAAGGCCCGTGGCCCTCACCACGGTCCAGTTCGATATCCTGGCCCTCCTCATGGGCGAGCCGGGCCGGGTCTGGTCCAGGCTGGAGATCCTCGAGGCCGCCCAGGCCGGCTCCCACGAGGGCTATGAACGGACTGTGGACGCCCATATCAAGAACCTCCGCAAGGCCCTGGGGGACGACAGCGAGCACCCGGCCTATATAGAGACCGTGCGCGGGGTCGGCTATCGCTTTATCGAGGAGGGCCGGTGAGGCTTAAAGGGAAGATCTCCCTCTTTTTCTTCCTCGTGATAGGCCTGGGGGCCTCCTCGACCCTCTTTCTCGTGCGCTCCTCCACGGAGTCGATGTTCCGCTCCTTTGTCTTCTCCGGGGACGCCGGCAAGGCCAAGGTCTATGCCACGATCCTGGCCGACTGGTATGCCCAAAGGCAGTCCTGGGCCGGGGTCGAGGACTTCCTGATGGGCATTCCCGGGGACGTCTCCACGATGCTCGACACCAGGATCCACGGCGGCGAGGCCCGGGGCCCTCTCTCAGGCTATTCCAAGGAGGCGATCAAGGCCCTGGTGGCCGACCGCATCGCCGTGGCCGACGCCCGGGGGCTGATCGTGGCCGACACCTCCGGAGCCCTCCTCGACACGGTCCACCCGGAGATGCACCTCTCCCACGGCATACCCATCAATGTCGATTTTGCCCGGGTAGGCACCGTCCTTGTGGGCTCCATGGTCGACTCCTCCCTAAGCGGCGTGGGCGAGATCTTCCTGGCCTCGATTACCCGCTCCCTGTTCCTGGCGACCCTTTTCTCGGCGGGCCTGGCCCTCCTCCTCGGCCTCCTCCTGGCCTCCCGCCTGACCAGTCCCCTCGGGGAGCTCTCCCAGGCGGTCCGCCGGGTGGCCGCCGGGGACCTGGGCCTGGCCGTCCCCGTGGCGGGAAATGACGAGTTAGCCGATCTCTCGAGCTCCTTCAACGAGATGACCGGGGAGCTGCGGCGCCTAGAGGCGGCCAAGCGCCAGGTCATAGCGGACGCGGCCCATGAGCTGCGGACCCCGGTCACCCTCATCCAGGGCAGCCTGGAGGCCATGCTCGACGGGGTCTTTCCCCTGGACAGGCAGGGCCTCTCCTCGGTCCACGAGGAGACCCTGAGGCTCGCCCGCCTCATAGAGACCCTGAGGGAGCTCGAGCTCATCGAGTCCGGGGAGCTGGAGCTTTCCCTGGAGGAGGTGGACCTGGGGGCCCTCCTCTCCAAGGCCGCGGCCCGCTTTGCCTCCACGGCCCTGGCCAAGGACCAGGACATCCGCCTCGAGCCCCTGCCCTCGGCGCCGGTGCGGGTCCCGGGCGACCTCCTTAGGCTCGAGGAGGTGGTGTACAACCTCGTGGGCAACGCCCTCCGCCACAGCCCCCAGGGGGCCCAGATCAGGCTCAGGGTCGAGACGGAAGGAGGCCCGGGCTTTAGCGTCGACGACTCGGGGCCGGGCATTCCCCCCGCGCAGAGGGCCTTGGTCCTCGAGCGCTTCTATCGCCTCGACGCCTCGCGGTCAAGGGAATCCGGGGGTAGGGGCCTCGGCCTCTCCATAGCCTCTGAGATAATCAAGGCCCATGGAGGCCGCCTCGCGATAGGCGATTCGGACCTGCGCGGGGCCTCCTTCCGGGTCTACCTGCCCGCCCTTGGCTAGAAGGCCCCGACTATCATGGCGGCAAAGGCCAGGATGAGCCAGGCCAGGGATAGGCGAAACATCAGCTGCCCCCAGTCGCCCCGGCGCAGGATGAGGCCGGCCAGGAGCCAGAGCCCGGCCAGGCCCCCAAGGGCGGCGATTGTGCCGGACCCCAGGCCGCCGAGGAAGAGGGCGGGGTAGGGGATGAGGAGGGCCACCCAGACAAGGAGGCCCAGGCTGGGCAGGGGAATGCCCGCGGCGGCATACTCCCCCTCTCTCTTGAGGCCCAGGGCCCGCACATGGGCCTGCTGCCAGAGCACGAGGAGGCCAAAAAGGGGCAGGGCCGGGCCGCCGAGCCCGGGGTCGAGGGCCGCCCAGCCTATCAGGGGGGGTATCGCTCCGGCCACCCCGCCGATAAAGGATGAGAAGGAAGTCCTGCGCTTGGCCCAGGCCGTATAAGCCAGCAGGTAGACCAGGGCCCCCCCAAGTCCGACCAGGGCGGCCACGGGACCGGTCAGGGCCAGGAGGGCCTCCCCGGCGAGGATAAGGCCAAAGCCAAGGCCCAAGGCCGCTCCAGCCCCCAGGGCTCCCCGGGCCGTGGGCCTATTCCGGGTTCGCTCCATCTGGGCGTCGATGTCCCGGTCCATCCAGTTGTTGACCGCGCAGGCCCCGCCCACGAGGAGGGCCGTGCCTCCAAGGACAAGGATGGCCTTGGTCCAGGCTAGGCCCTGGCCCAGCCGGCTGGCCGCGAGAATGAGTCCCGCGACGGCAGTGAGGCAATTGGAGGCGACGATGCCGATCTTCACCAGGGAGAGAAAGTCCCGCGCTTTGCCCATGGGCAATCATATCATGTCATTTGACAGTATGGATTTCCAATACTACCATACAGCATGTCTACCCCTTGAGGAGGAGCCATGATCGACGGTCTGTATGCCCTTCTTGCCCGCCTAGGCTTTGACGAGCCCCTGCATTCGCCTATCACCCACATGCCCATAGGCCTCGTGGTGGGCGCCCTCATCTTCTTCCTGGTGGCCATACTCTTCAAGCGCAAGAACCTTATCCTCAGCGCGCGCCACGCCTCGATCCTGGCCCTGGTCTTCGCCTTCCCCACCATCCTCCTCGGGGTCTTTGACTGGATGCATTTCTACCACGGGGTCCTCATGCCGGCCATCAAGATCAAGATGGGCCTGGCCGGTGGGGTCCTGGTCCTTCTTGGGGCGGGCATAATCCTTGGCTCCGAGGTGAAGCTCAAGACAATCTGGATGACCGTCATCTATGCCCTAAGCTTTGTGGCCGTGATGGGCCTAGGGTGGCTGGGGGCGGGCATAATCTACGGCCGATCCCTAGGCACGCCGACCGCGGCTAGCTCCTCGGCCCAGCCCGGGGAGGTCCCCGTCGACGGCAAGGCGGTCTTTGCGTCCAACTGCCAGTCCTGCCATGGCAACGGGGGCAACGCCATAGATCCCGCCTATCCCCTCAAGGGCTCCAAAAAGCTCGCCAGCCTCGAGGATTTCTCTGGCTTTGTGCGCAAGCCCCTCATGAAGGACGGCTCCGAGGGCTCGATGCCGGCCTTTGGCGAGGACAGCCTCGAGGAGCCGGCGGTAAAGGCCCTCTACGAGTATGTGAAGGGCGCTTGGAACTAGGCATGGGTCCCATGCCCCGCCGAATTCCTGCCCTTGCTCTCGCCCTGGCCCTCGTTCTCGGCCTTGGACCCTCCGGAGCCCGGGCCCACGAGGGCAGCGGCCAGGCGCCCATAGGCTTTGACGAGAAGCTGGGCGGCTCCATCCCCCTTAATGCGAGCTTTACCGCCGAGGATGGCCGGAAGCTTGTCCTGGGGGACCTGGTCACGAGGCCGACTATCTTTGTGATCGCCTACTATCGCTGCAAGAGCGAGTGCAATAGCCTCATGGTCGGGATGGCCCATGCCCTTAGGGACCTCTCGGGCGAGCCCGGGAAGGACTGGCAGGTGATCTCGGTTTCCGTCAACCCGGACGAGATCCCCAAGGATGCCCAGGACAAGCAGGCCATGGCCCTGGCCTCGATCGAAAAGCCCTTTCCCCGGGATGCCTGGCCCTTCCTCACGGGGGACAAGGCCAATATCGACCTCCTTGTGGACGCGGTGGGCATGGACTACCGCAAGAACGGCGAGGACTATGACCATCCCCTAGGGGCGATCGTGGTCTCCCCCAAGGGCGTGATCGTCCGCTACATGTACGGGGTCGACTTCCTGCCCGTGGACCTCTCGATGTCCGTGATGGAGGCCTCGGCGGGCCTCGTGCGGCCCACGGTGGCCAAGATGCTCAGGTTCTGCATGAGCTACGATCCGAACAGCCGGCGCTTTGGCTTCAATGTCCTCAGGATCAGCGGAATTGTCATCACTATAGTAGTGGGCGGCTTTGTCCTCTACCTCACGCTCAGCGGAGGAAGGAAGAGGCGGCCTGAAGGCAAGGGGGGGGAACGATGAGCGAAAGTGTCCGCCATGGAGACGGGCCTTATTTTGGCCCCGGGCCTGAGCGGCCCGGGATCCTCGGCTGGCTTTCCACGACCAACCACAAGCGCATCGGCGTCCTCTACCTCTGCGCCATAGGGACCTTCTTCTCGGTCGCCGTGGTCCTTGGGGTCCTCATGCGCATTCAGCTCCAGGCCCCGGGCATGGGCCTCTTTACGGCCCGGCAGTTCAACTCCCTCTTTACTCTCCACGGCATCATCCAGATCTTCCTCGTGGTCATCCCGGCCATACCCACGATCTTCGGGAACTTTGCCCTGCCCATGCTCATCGGGGCCAACGACATGGCTTTCCCAAGGCTCAACCTTTTTTCCTTCTACCTTTTCATGGCCGGGGCGATCCTCGCGGCCATCGCGGTCTTCTCCAACGGCGGGGCCCCGGACACGGGCTGGACCTTCTATGTGCCCTTTAGCCTCAAGACCTCCGTCGATGTGCCCCTGGCCACCTTCGCGGTCTTTGTCCTGGGCATGTCCTCGATCCTCACGGGGATCAACATAGTCACCACGGTCCACCAGCTCAGGGCCCCGGGCATGACCTTCTTCAAGTTGCCCCTCTCGGTCTGGGGACTCTACTCCACGGCCTGGGTTCAGATCCTCGCGACCCCCATCGTGGGCATCACCATGCTCCTCATCGTGGTGGAGCGCCTCTTTGGCATCGGGGTCTTTGACCCGACCAAGGGAGGCGATCCCCTCCTCTACCAGCACCTCTTCTGGATCTATTCCCACCCGGCGGTCTATATCATGATCCTCCCGGCCATGGGCATCATCTCCGACCTCTTTCCGGTCTTTTCCCGGAAGAACATCTTTGGCTACAAGATGATCGCCTTCTCCAGCCTGGCCATCGCCTCCGTGGGCTCCCTCGTCTGGGGCCACCACATGTACGTCTCCGGCCAGAGCGACACCGCGGGCATCATCTTCTCCCTCCTCACCTTCCTCGTGGCCGTGCCCTCGGCCATCAAGGTCTTCAACTGGCTTGCGACCATGTACAAGGGCTCGATCCGCATCGAGGCCCCCTTCCTCTTTGCCCTGACCTTTGTCTTCCTCTTTGTGGTCGGAGGCCTGACGGGCCTCTTCCTGGGGGCCCTGGCCGCCGATGTACAGCTTCACGACACCTATTTTGTCGTGGGCCACTTCCACTACATCATCTTTGGGGGGACGGGCTTTGGGGTCTTTGCGGCCCTCCACTATTGGTTCCCCAAGATGACGGGCCGGATGTACGCCAAGCGCCGGGCCGTCGTGGGCTGGCTCATCACCTTTGTGGGCTTCAATGTCTTCTACTTCCCCTACCTCATCATGGGCTGGATCGGGATGCCCCGGCGCTACTACAGCTATCCGGTCAAGTTCGCCGACCTCCAGCTCCTCTCGAGCATAGGGGCCTATGTGATGGTCGCGGGCCTGGTCCTGGTCATCGGAAACCTCCTCTACGGCATCAAGCACGGAGCCAAGGCCCCGGCCAATCCCTGGGGCGGGGCTACCCTGGAGTGGACCCTATCCTCTCCGGCGCCCTATGATTCCTGGGAGGCCGCCCCCACGGTGACCAAGGGGCCCTACGACTACTCGGGCATCAAGGAGGAAGAATGAGCCAGTCCGACCACAGCTCCAGCCACGAGGCCCAGGACCCCGACCGGGGCCGCATAGGCATGTGGCTCTTTATCTGCACCGAGGTCCTCCTCTTTGGCGGCCTCTTCCTCCTCTACTCGGTCTACCGCTACCGCCACGGCCTGGCCTTCCACGAGGCCTCCTCTGAGCTTTCGAGGCTCGCGGGCACCCTCAACACCCTTGTCCTCATCACCTCTTCCCTCACGGCCGTCCTGGCCGTCCATTCCCTCAAGCTCGGCGAGCTTAGGCTTGCGAGGCTCTTCCTGGCTGTCACCATCGGCCTTGGCCTGGTCTTCCTCGTGGTCAAGGGCTTTGAGTGGGGGGCCAAGTTCGAGCATGGCCTCTACCCCGGCTCGGCCCATCTCCTGTCCCTGGACAAGGGCCAGATCCTCTTCTTTGGCCTCTACTTCACGATGACCGGCCTACACGCGATCCACATAATTGTGGGCATGGGGATCCTGGGCTACGTCCTCTGGCGGCTGAGGCCCGCGGCGGCGGGGGGCCAGCCCCACATCCTCCTCGAGAACGCCGGCCTGTTCTGGCACCTTGTGGACGTGATCTGGATCTTCCTCTTCCCCCTCTTCTACCTGATCTCCTAGAGCGCGGATTTTCAAGGGAGCGAACATGAGCACCGAATCCACGGCCCCAGGGCCGAGCTACAAGACCTATATCACGATCTGGGCCTGCCTCGTGGCCCTGACGGCCATCACGGTCTTTACGGCCGGCCTCAATTTTGGCCGCCTGGCCATCATCATCGTCCTCGGGATAGCCGCCACCAAGTCCACCCTGGTCCTCCTCTACTTCATGCACCTCCGGTGGGAAGACCGGACGGTGATCAAGATCCTCATGCCCGTGGTGATGGTGACCCTCGCCATCTTTATAGGCCTCACCTATACAGACATCCTCTATCGCTAGGGAGGGGAACATGGGAAACACGACCACCGGCGCGGTGAACGGGGCCCTCTACTTTATCGGGGTCTTCTCCTTCCTGATCTTCTTTGCCCTCATCTTTGTGATGGTGTATTTTGCCGTGCGCTACCGCAAGTCAAGGAATCCTGTGGCCACGGAGATCCCCGGCT
>JAKPBN010000181.1 GCA_029778945.1 Spirochaetota bacterium | reverse complement strand
CCCCGCCGAGGGGCCCGTCCTCGAGGGTGATCCCTCGGCGCCTTTCCTGGCGGGATCCGTGGGAGCCATCCTGGCTTCCCAGGGCCTCATCAACCTCAAGGACTTCGGCTTCCTCCTCGTCGATGGGGGGGAGGCGATAGCCGAGCTCCCCTCGGAGTCCCTCCACCACCTCCAGGCCGCCCTGAGGCCCGCCTGGGAGAGAAAGACGATCGTGGTCTGCGGCAAGGTCTCCGTCAAGGCCAAGAACCTAGCCTGGGACCTCTCGGACAACCCCGTGGAGATCCACATCGAGGGAGAGGCCGCCATGGCCCAGAGCGTCTCCCACGAGACCTGGCACATCGCCTCCGAGGCCAAGCTCTCCTTCCTCCTGGGCCTGATCGCCAGGCTCCAGCCCAAGCGCCTCTGCGTGTTCTGCAACCTGAAGCCCGCGGCGGAGGAATTGGCCCTGAGGCTCCGTTTCAACGGGGTCGAGGCCGACTACATCCTGGGCTCCCTGGCCCCGGGCCGGAAGGCCGAGATTGTCGCCGCCCTCGAGGAGGAGCCCGGCTCGGCCCTCGTGCTCACCGACGACGGGGCCCTGGGCCTCGTGGCGGGCCGCTTTCCCCTGGTGGTCAACTACGACCTCCCCCTCGATCCCGAGTACTATGTCCGCCGCCTCGAGATGCTCGACCGAGCCTCCACCCCAGGCCTTGTGGTAAACCTCGCCTGCGACCGCTATGTCTACGGGATTCCGGCGATCGAGCAGTACACCGACTCGAGCCTGGATGCCCGGACCGTGCCCGAGGACCTCCTCCGGGCCGAGGACAAGAGCGTGGACATGGTCTACGAGGGCGCCGAGGTTGGCGAGGGCGGAGCCCGGCGCGGACACCGGGCAGGACGCCTGGCGCCGGCCCGGCCGGTGATCCGCCCCGAGGGGGAGGCTCGCCGCGAGGGCCCGAGGCCCCAGGAGCGCGGTCAGGGTGGCCGCGACCAGTCCAGGGCCGGCAGGGATAGGGACAGGGATAGGGACAGGCGTCCCGGACCCGACCGCAGCCCCGACATCCGCAGGAGCATTTCCGACATCACCGGCGGCAGCCTCGACTTTGACGCCGAGATGCCGGGCCAGGGCAAGGCCAAGGCCCCGGATAAGGGCCGTGGCCCATCCCAGGGCCAGCCGGGACCCAGGGGCGGCAAGGGCCAGGATGGCCGTCGCAGGGATGGCCGACCGGCATCCAAGGGCCGGGACCAGTCCAAGGGCCAAAGGAAGGACCAGGGCCGAAGCCAGGCCGGGCGGAACCAGGCCCCGCGGAGCCAGGCAGCGACTCCTTCCAACGAAAGCCAGGGCAATCCCTATGAGCTGAGCAGGGACGAGCGGATGGCCGCCTATCGCCGCAAGTACAGCGCCGACGACGCCAAGGCCGGCCCGCGGCCCGAGGGCCGGAGCCAGGGCCAGAAAAAGGGCGGCCAGGGAAGAGCCGGGCAACGAGCTCCTACCGCCAAGGCTGGGCGCGAGGGCGGCAAGGAAGGCCAGGATCGCCGGGAGGGCCAGGGCCGCCGGGATGGCCAGGCCCGCAAGGATGGCCAGGGCGGTGGCCAGCGCAGATCCCAGGGGCAGCGCCAAGGCTCTGGCCAGCGTCCGGCCCAGGCCGCCAAGCCGAGTCCCGCGGCTCCCAAGGCCAAGGGTTTCCTGGAGCGCCTCCTCGGCCTGGGAAAGCGCAAGCCCTCCTGATCCTCACGCGAATTTAGCAATCCAGAAGGCCCTCCCCTATCCCGGGGAGGGCCTTCCTTGTTGACTAGAAGGGCCCGCTCAACTAGGCTTTGCCCTAGGCTCGCGTCCACCCTGAGGCGCGAAAGGCGGAGCGATGAAGATAATAGCCCATACTGTAAAGCCCAAAATTCCGGCTGTCCTGGCGCCCCTCGAGGAAATCGCGCACAACCTATGGCTCTCGTGGAATTTCGAGGCCATCATGCTTTTTATCCGCCTTGACTATGATGTCTGGCTCCAGTCCAACCAGAACCCGGCCAAGATGCTGGGCATGGTCTCCCAGGAACGCTACGACCAGATAGCCCAGGACGACTCCTTCCTGGCGGCGCTTAAGGAAGTGGCGGACAAGTTCCGGCGCTACAAGGCCGGGGACACCTGGTACAAGGGCGGCCACGAGGACATGGTGGCGTATTTCTCCATGGAATACGGCCTCGATGTCTCCCTCCCCGTCTACTCCGGAGGCCTGGGCATCCTCTCCGGGGACCACATGAAGACCGCCAGCGACATGGGCCTGCCCCTCGTCGGCGTGGGCCTCCTCTATCGCCAGGGCTATTTCAAGCAATACCTCAGTCCCGATGGCTTCCAGCAGGAGCTCTACCCGGAGAACGATTGGTACAACATGCCCGTCCACCTGTGCATGGACAAGGCAGGGGCTCCGGTCAAGATCGCCGTCGACCTTGCGGGCCGGCTTGTGGCGGCCCAGATCTGGGAAGTCAAGATCGGCCGCTCCTCCCTTTACCTCCTGGACACCAACATCGACGAGAACGGCCCGGAGGAGCGGATAATCACCGCCGCCCTCTACGGGGGGGACAAGGAGATGCGCATCCGCCAGGAGCTCCTCCTGGGCGTCGGAGGCATCAGGGCCCTG
>JAKPBN010000167.1 GCA_029778945.1 Spirochaetota bacterium | reverse complement strand
CTGCGAGGCCTTTGGGGCCACCGTGGTGGCCACCGAGACCGGGAGGGCCGGGCCGGGCCTTGCGCCAGGGGACAGGCCGAGCCTTGTTCGGGAGCTCGTGGACGGCCTGGGGGAGCTCTGCCTCCTGGCGGGCCGCCTTGGCCTGACTCTTGCGCTGGAGCCGGTCTGGGACCATAACCTCGCGGGCCCCGCCGAGGCGGCGATGGTCCAGGCCAGGCTCGACCTGCCGGGCCTGGGCTTCCTCCTCGACCCCATAAACCTTGTCCCCAACGCGGGCCTGCCCGAGCCTGCGGCCCCAGCCCTGGAGGCTATCCGGGTCCTGGGCCGGCGGATCGTGGCCGTCCACGCCAAGGACTTCCGGATGGCGGGAGGACAGAAACAGATTGTGCCCTGCGGCCAGGGCCAGATGCCCTGGGCCCCCATCCTGGAGGGCCTTGGCGGGCTGAAGGCCGATATGGACATTATCCTTGAGGATCAGGCTGCAGGCCTGCACAGGCCGGGCCGGGACTGGCTTGAGTCCCTGGTCTAGGGCCCGGACTGGGGCCTAGAGGCCGAGGAGGCTTAGAAGGGCTGTGCCAAAGGTCTCGCCGTCCAGGCGGCCCTCGAGGTAGCCCTTGACCAGGGCCTTGACCTCTCCTGGAAAGGCCGCCCAGTACTCGTCCTGCCAGCGGGGCATCTGCTCCCAGAGTTCCCGCTGGCGGCTGGGGGCCATCCGGCCCTCGGAGTACTCCACGAACTGGCGGACCATCGAAGCCAGAGCCTCTGGGGGGATCTTGCTCTTGGCGACCGTCGAGCCCACCTCGTCCCTGCCCTGGGCCTCGGGATCGGGCACATAGGAGTCCAGGACTTCCTGGAGCTCCTCCTCGGAGATCTCCGGGGCATTCTTGCGGATAATGTCCGCCACATAGCCCTTGACCATGGAGCGCATGCCCTCGAGGGAATAGCCCATCTGGGCCTGGAGCTCCTGGGCCATCTTCTGGGCCGAGCCCTTGGGCCCAAGGCCCCCGAGGCGGGCCACAGCCCCCCTGTCCCCGGCCCGGCGCTGGCAGGCTTTCTGGATCACCTCGAACTCGGCCTCGTCGGCGCGGTTGAGGATATAGTCGAGGACGGACTCAAGCTCTTTGCGGGACATGGGCCCTAGTATCACCCCAAGGGGCCCGGCTAGTAAAGGCTGGGAGGCCCCGAGGCGGCGGAGCGAGCTAGACGCGCAAAGCCCCTGAAGTCTAGGATGGGCCATGCATCCCGAGCGCAGCAAAGCGAGGCTTATGGGCCTTGCGACGGCCCTCCTGTGGGGCCTCTCCTTCCTCAGCATCAAGATAGCCCTCGAGTCCCTGCCCCCCATGACCCTGGGCCTGGCCCGCTTTGTCATAGCCGTGGCCATCCTTCCCCTCATCGCCCTGGCGATGCGGGAGGACCTGCGGGTGGCCCTGAAGGACCTCCCCCTTCTCGCCTCGGGGGGCCTCGTGGGGGTGACCCTCTACTTCCTCTGCGAGAACAACGGCGTCAAGCTCCTCTCGGCCTCGGAGTCCTCCCTGATCATCGGCGTGATCC
>JAKPBN010000162.1 GCA_029778945.1 Spirochaetota bacterium | reverse complement strand
AGTCCCGCTTGCGCAGGAGCTCGGCGGCGGCGGCCCCGAATTCGGTGGCCAGGAGCCTGTCGTAGGGGCTGGGTACCCCGCCCCGCTGGAGATAGCCCAGGACGGTGACCCTGGTCTCCATCCCCGTGGCCCCGGAGATCTCCTGGGCCACGCGATAGCCGATCGAGGGCCAGGGCATCTCGGCCCGGGCCTTTTTCCGGTCCTTCTTGTCCATCCGGGCCTCGTCGACGCTCAGGGCCCCCTCGGCGACGACGACGATGGAAAAGGCCTTGCCCTCGGCCCGGCGCGCCTCGAGGTGGCGGGCTATGGCCCTGGGGTCGTAGGGGATCTCGGGGATGACGATGACGTCTCCGCCCCCGGCCACCCCAGCCGAGAGGGCCAGCCAGCCGGCCTTGTGGCCCATGAGCTCGATCACCATGACCCGGTTGTGGGAATGGGCCGTCGAATGGAGGCGGTCGATGGCCTCGGTGGCCACGCTGAGGGCGGAATGGAAGCCGAAGGACACCTCGGTGCCCCAGAGGTCGTTGTCGATTGTCTTGGGCAGGCCTATCACGTCGAGGCCCTCCTCCTGGAGGCGGGCCGCCGTGGTCTGGGTCCCGTTGCCCCCCAGGACCATGAGGCAGTCGAGGCCAAGGCGGCGGTAGTTCTCCTTGATGAGCTCGGGCTTGTCCATGCCCTCGTCCGCGTCGGTCCTGGCGCCGTCATCCCGGACGGCAAAGGGCTTTTCCCTGGAGGAGCCCAGGATGGTGCCGCCCATCGTGAGGATGCCCGAGACGTCCTCCGGGCCAAGGTCCCTGGACCGGCCCTCGATCAGGCCCCGGTAGCCGTCGGCTATGCCGACTATGCGGGAGGCGCCCAGGGAAAGGGCCGCCTTGGCCACCCCCCGGATCGCGGCGTTGAGGCCCGGGCAGTCGCCTCCGCTTGTCAGGATGCCTATGCAGGGCCCCTTGCCGGCCATACTCAGAAGCCCCCGAAGAGGCCGGGCTTGCCGGTGAACTTGAGCCAGCGCCCGGACTTGGCGCCCTTGCCCTCTCCTAGCAGGCGGAGGCAGAAGCGGGCCGTCTCCTGGGGGGTCGAGCCCCGGTCCAGGATGCCCAGGGCCGCCCAGGGGGATTCCTTGGCCGCGGCAAAAATGCCGTCCCCCAGGCCCCGGAAGGCCGCGGCCACGAGGGAGGCCGCGGGGCCTAGGGTCCCGCCCTCGGCCTCCACGCAGGCCAGGATCATGGTGCCCGAAGCCCGGGCGGAAAAGCCCCGCAGGACTTCCCGGGCCAGGAGGGCCGGGCCAAGGGCTTCCCGGTGGAGGCTGGACTCCACCTCCCCGGCGGAGCCGCCCAGGAGGTCGAGCCTGAAGGCCGAGGGATCCTGGACGAGGACCACGGCGTCGGGGTCGCCAAAGGCGTTTCTCACGCTGAGGAGCAGGGCGGCCACGGATACATAGGAGGAGGGATTGGCCGGGAGCTCCAGGAAATCCGGATCCTCGGGGTGGGCCAGGGCCGGGCCCGATGTGCCCGCCTGGGAAGCCTCGCCCTGGGCCGGGACGGTCCGCGCGAGGACAACCCGCCAGCCCGCGGTCCGGGCCTCGTCTGCCAGGGCAAGGGCCAGGGGGGAGGGGGAGGAGGGAGCTATCAGGATTGTCTTCTTCACGCGAGGGAGTGTACTATTCGGCATCTGTCACCGCAAGCCCGCCAGGAGGTTTCCATGCTCGTCGCCCTCGCCCAGATGAACTCCGTGATCG
>JAKPBN010000148.1 GCA_029778945.1 Spirochaetota bacterium | reverse complement strand
TAGAATGCCCTCTCCTCGGCGGCCATTTCGCGGATGGCCAGACCCAGGATCCGCCCGGTCCGGGCCACCTGGCAGGAAAGGGAGAGGATCCGGTCCCCGGCGCGGATCGAGCAGTCGTCCAAGATCTCCCCCACCGCCAGGTCCGAGGCTATGGTCTCCGAATCCGGCATAAAGGAAAGGCCCGTTATCGATACGGTCTCTATGGCCCCGGCCACGGGCTGGAGGGTCCTGGGGTGGGAGAACATAAAGTCCAGTCGGTCCCAGGCCGAGGGGGCAAGGCGCTCGGCCCCCCGGGACTCGTCCACGGAGACATAGCGCTTGAGGAGGCGCTGGAAGTGGGCCTGCTCATGGCGATCGTCCAGGTCGTCCTTGACTACGCCGTTGATCCCCAGGTGGGAGGCCTTGGCGGCCTCCTCAAAGGGAAAAAACTCGCCCTTGAGGAGGATGAGGACACATTCCTCCTTGCTCCTCTCCGCGCGGATCGCCTGGGCTATGACCTTCCAGTGCCTCGGGAAGTCCTGGGCGGAGAGTATGACGGCATCGGGCTCGATCTCATCGAGGTTGTCCAAGGCCTTGAGGGGGCTCCTATATCGGATAGGCTCGAAGCCCAGGGGCCGGAGATAAAAGCGGGCTAGGTCGGCGGCCCTGTCGTTGTCGATGAGGAGGAGGGCCTTCATTCGGTTCCCTTGTTGAGGACGGAATAGCCCTCGATATACCAGATATTGTCCCGGCGCACGAGATCGTAATCGTATTCCTTGACCATCTTGAAGCTGCGGTAGTCAAATTTCTCTATGACCCTGACAAGGCCCGTGTTGGCGGAGTAGCGGGTCTCGATTATCTCGAAGGAGGAGGGCACGGTCACGATATCGGTGTCCACAACCGTGGACTGGAGGTCGGCCTTGTAGCGCTCGACCATGCGGCGGCGGCCCTCGTCGGATTCCCGGTCAAAGGAGCGTTTCCTGGCCTCGTCCCGGCGCAGGAGGGCCTCCAGGTCGAGGTAGAGGAAAAATTCGTTCCAGCGCGCCTTCTGGCGGGCGACTATCGTCCTTTCGACAACCTCGTCCGGGGGGATGGCCTGGGGCCGGAGTATCTCCCCCGTCTCCAGGCTCGCGAGCTCCGAGGCCGGGGGAAGGCCCAGGGAGGGCAGGACCGAGAGGATCAGGACATTGGACACGATCGGGGGCAGGGCCTGGGGCCTAGCCCCCGGGGCGGCGGGCACGAGCTCGGGATAAAAGCTGACCCGGAGGTTATAGGAGCCTGAGTCGGTGAGGTGGACATAGCGGACGAGGTTTTCCACAAAGGAGTATTCCTCCCCGGGTTCGATGGCCATCTCCCGGTAAAAGACGGGCCGGGTGGTGGCCAGGGCCTTTTTATAGACATCCGCGGGATCCAGGGCCCGGTTGGAGGGGGTCCGGGCCTCGAAGGCCAGGCTATAAAGCCTGTCCTCGGCTAGCTTGAAGCGCCAGGTGGCCGAGGTCTTGTTGGAGATGGTGACCTTTATGGGGATCTCGCTCTCGGGGTAATAGAGCCGCTTGTCGTAAAAGCGGATCGAGACCTCGACCCCCGTGGAGGGGAGGCCCAGGCTTGGGCCGGCGGGGGCTGCGGCCGGAGCCGCGGCTTGGGCCGTCCCATGGGATACAGGGCCCTCCTCCGCCGCCAGGGCGAGGGGCGAGGCTCCCGTTAGGGCGAGGACGCAGGCGAGGACGGCTATTCTACGGTACACGGCCTTCAATCTCCTTCGACTGGAACAAGACAGGCCCCCGGGTGTACTATGGGCCCACCTCTCTCCACCGTAGATTGTCGGAATGATATGATGAATACCTTACCGCCACAAGGCATACTCGACCGCCTGCGCACCCACCCCCCCCTCGCCCAGCTTGTGGCGAGGGTCGAGGCGTCGGCTTTTCCCGTGGATATCGCCGAGGCCGAGGGCTCCTTTGCCGCCCTGGTGGCGGCTATCCTGGCCTCCAAGCCCGGCCCCCGGGCCTACCAGACCCCCATCCTGCGCCGTCCGGGCCCCCTCCTCGTGGTTCTGCCCACGGACCAGGAGGCCGAGGCCCTAGCCTCGGACCTGTCCCTCCTGGGGCTTGAGGCTCTGCTTTTCCCCTGGTGGAAGACTGCCGCCTACAGGCCGGCCTCCCCCCGGTCCCGGTGCTTTGGAGAGAGATCGGCGGTCCTTGCGAGCCTCCTCAAGGGGGATTCGCCCATCGTGGTCGCCTCCACCCGGGCCTTTGTGACCCCCCTCCCGCCTCCTCTGTCCTTTGGCCCCCTGGTGTTTCCCATAAAGCTAGGGGGCAGCATCGACCCCGCCGACCTGGGGGAGCGCCTGGCCTCCTACGGCTATCTTCGGGTGCCCCGGGTATCCCTGCCCGGGGAATTCGCCCTCCGGGGGGAGGTCCTCGACCTCTATATGCCCGGGGACGACGAGGCTATCCGCGTCACCTTTGACTTCGACGAGGTGGGCAAAATCTCGACCTTTGACCCTTCCGGCCAAAAGGCCCTCCAGGCCCAGGACAAGGTCCTCGTCAGGCCTATGAAGGAAATGGTCTGGACGCCTGAGCGGGTCGACGCCCTGGCCGCCCAGGAAGGCCGCCTTCCCAATTGCGCAGGCCGGATGGGCCCCCTCCTGGAGGAGCTCCGGGAAAAGGGCGAGGCCAAGGGCGAGGAGCTCTGGTACCCCCTGGCCTGGGACAAGCCTGCCTCCCTGCTGGACTACTTGGCGGCCTCGGACAGCGCGAGCGTCCAGGCGGGCAAGGCAGGATCCGGACACGGCCTTCTTCTTCTTCTTGACCACGAGCGCCTCGAGGCCCAGGAAGAGACGAGCCGCAAGGAATACGCCGGCCTCTACCGGGGGGCCCTCAAAGAGGCCCCCGTCCCCCCGCCGGAGCGCCTCCTCTTTTCCTCCGGCGAGCTCGAGGCTTCCTATCCCCGGGTAGTCCGGGGCTTTTCCCTCGCGGACAAGGAGGGGGGGGGCCGCCTCCGCCTGGGAGCCGAGGCGTCCCGGTCCTTTTTCGGCAATATCCAGTATTTCAAGGAGGAGCTCTCCTCCCTCCTCAAGGCAGGCTATGAGGTCCGGATCTTTGCGGAGACCGATCCCCAGGCCGAGCGCATCCGTTCCCTCCTCAAGGACTACAAGGTTGAGGTAGTCGCCGCCCCCCTGTCCGCGGGTTTCTCCCTCCCCGCCCAGAAGCTCCTCGTGGTCCAGGAGGGGGAGATCTTTGGCCGGCGCAAGCGGGTGCCCAAGTCGGTCAAGTCGGCCCGCTCGGCCTCCATCGACTCCTTTGTGGAGCTCAACCCCGGGGACTATGTGGTCCACGTGAACTATGGGATCGGACGCTTCGCCTCCATCGAGCGCATGAAGGTCCTGGGGAACGAGCGGGACTACATCAAGGTCGACTATGCCGACGAGGAGACTGTCTTTGTCCCCATCGAGCAGGCCAACCTCGTCCAGCGCTATATCGGCAACGAGGGCGAGGCTCCCCGCCTCGACCGTCTGGGCTCCAAGTCCTGGGAAAACCGCAAGTCCAAGGTCCGCAAGTCCGTGGAGGAGCTGGCCGAGCGCCTTATCCGCATCTATGCCCGCAGGAAGTCCGCCCGGGGCTATGCCTTTCCCAAGGACCTGGACTGGCAGGTGGCCTTCGAGGCCTCCTTCCCCTACGACGAGACCCCGGACCAGCTGACCTGCATCGACGAGGTCAAGGCCGACATGGAGAGCGACAAGCCCATGGACCGCCTGATCTGCGGGGATGTGGGCTATGGCAAGACCGAGATAGCCATGCGGGCCTGCTTCAAGGCCGCGGTCTCGGGCAAGCAGGTGGCCTTCCTCGCCCCCACGACCATCCTCGCGGAACAGCACTACGAGAACTTCAAGGAGCGCTTCGAGGGCTTCCCGATCAACATGGCCATGCTCTCCCGCCTCGTGGAAAAGAAGGAGCAGCGCTCCATCCTCGCGGGCCTCAAGGAAGGCAAGGTAGACGTGATCATCGGCACCCACCGCCTCCTCCAGAAGGACGTGGAGTGGGCCAATCTGGGCCTCCTCGTGGTGGACGAGGAGCAAAGGTTCGGCGTCAAGGACAAGGAGAGGCTCAAGGAGATGAAGGCCGGGGTGGATTGCCTTACCCTGACGGCCACCCCCATACCCCGGACCCTCCACATGTCCCTCCTCAAGATCCGGGACATGTCAGTCCTCAACACCCCGCCCTACAACCGCCAGCCCATAGAGACTATCGTCGAGGAGTTCAACCCCGAGCTCATCGCCGAGGCTATCCGCAAGGAGGTGGAGCGGGGGGGCCAGGTCTTCTACCTCCACAACCGCATCGAGAGCCTCGACGAGGTCCAGACCTTCCTCACGAGCATAGCCCCGGAGATCATCATCGAGACCGCCCATGGCCAGATGGACCCCTCCGAGCTCGAGGACATCATGCACCGTTTTATCCACGGAGGCTTCCACGTCCTTGTGTCCACGACTATCATCGAGAACGGGATCGACATTCCCAATGTCAACACAATTATCATAGACCGGGCAGACATGTATGGCATTTCCCAGCTCTACCAGCTCCGGGGCCGGGTTGGCCGCTCGGATCGTCTGGCCTATGCCTACCTCTTCTACCCCGACCGCCGGGCCTTAAGCGAGCTCGCCATGAAGCGGCTCCAGGTCATCTCAGACTTCACCGAGCTGGGCTCGGGCTTTAAGATCGCGATGAAGGACCTCGAGGTGCGGGGGGCGGGCAACCTCCTCGGGCGGGAGCAGTCCGGGGACATCTATTCCGTAGGCTTTGACCTCTACCTGAAGCTCCTGGACGAGGCCGTCCAGCGCCTGTCTGACGAGCACTACGAGGCCGAGACCGAACCCTACCTGGAGCTCGACTACGCGGGCTTCATACCCGACGACTACATCTCCATGCCCACCATGAAGATGGAAGTCTACAAGAAGATCGCCTCGATCTTCACCGACCAGGACCTGGAGGCCTTGAGGGCCGAGCTCTCGGACCGCTTTGGCCCCTTGCCGGACGAGGCCGAGTCCCTCCTGGCCCTGGCGGAGATCCGGGTTATCTGCCGCAAGCTCTCGGTGGCCAACCTCAAGGAAAGAGGCGGGATAGTTACGGTGGAATTCTCCCATGTGGCCAAGCTCTCGGTGGAAAAGGTCCTCCGCCTCATGCGCGAGTCCGGGGGCAGGATCAAGCTCGACCCCCACCGGCCCAATGTCCTCATCATCAAGACGGGATCGATTGGGCTCAGGGAAAAGAGTGAATTCCTTCGCGAACGATTGGCGTCCTTGTTGAAGTAACTGATGCCAATCGTTCGTGCGGCAATCCCGCCCTTGGACAGAAGCGGAATTGGCGAGGGCTCGCGTCCCTGCTGCGCTGATGTGCGGGGCGGATCGCCCCGCCCCTTATGATGTTTCTTGGAAGTTGCTTTAACTCCAGCTGTATCAGCTGGTTTGCCAATACCTAAGTGGCCATTGCAAGCTCTTGAGCTTTGCCAGGAGATGACAAGAAGCCATGGTGCGGGCTGTCTTGCTTTCGCTGCGGGAGGAAGGTAGAGAACCATCGTATTGACATTATTAA
>JAKPBN010000145.1 GCA_029778945.1 Spirochaetota bacterium | reverse complement strand
CTCCCGGCCCAGGGGCTCGCCCAAGGCCAGTCCCTGGGCCCTCAGGAGGGCCTTGAGGCGCCCAAAGCGCTCGGGGGCATCCCTGGCCGCCTTCAAGGCGCAGCCCAGGAGGAGGACCTCGCCCTTGGGGATTGTCCAGGCATAGAAGTCCGTGACCTCCCTTGAGAAGATCGCCCCGTACCAGTCCGAGCTCCCCTTCCGCCGAAAAGCCTCCTGGATGGCCACATAGGCCGGGGCCAGGGGGTCGGGGCCGGGGGCCGAGCAGTGCCGCCTAACCATTGACTGGGCCCCGTCGGCCCCGACGAGGCAGCGGCAGTCCTCCTCGACAAGCTGTCCCTCCCGGCGGTAGCCGACCCGGATCCCGCCGGCGACCGGGGCCTGGGAGAGGTAGCTTGCCCCGGCCGCCACCTGGACCCCGGGGGGAATGAGGGACTGGAGCCAGAGCTCGAAGGCGGCCCGGTCGACATTGACATAATGGCGCTGGTAGCGGCGCTCGAGGGCATTGTCCAGGTCGATCGCCCTCACCTGGAAGACCTGGGGGTCAGCGGCCACCTCCAGGGGGAGGCCCAGGCCAAAGGCCGCAAGGCTCTTCTGTGCGTCCGGGTCAAGAAGGCCCCCGCAGCACTTGGCCCGTCCTGGCCCTCCTGCCTGGCCCCGCCCGTCCAGCACGAGGATGTCCATCCTGCCGGCCAGGAGGCGGGCCAGGGTCGAGCCTGCCGGACCCGCTCCAACTATGATGAGGTCGCGCATCTTGTGTTCCTTGTGGCCTATTCCAGGTCCTCGTCGAGGATCTTCTCCCGCTCGCCACCCAGCTCGTTGGGGGTCTTGGCCTCGAGGAGGCGGGAGGCCAGGACGCCGTCCTTGAAGACCCGGGCTATGTCGCCCAGGGTGGCCAGGTGGGCCTCCGGGGGCAGGCCCTCGGGGCTGCAGAGGAGGACGAGGATGCGGGCCGGCGTCTCCAGGGCCAGGATGCGGAAGCCCTCGGGCCGGGCGCCGAAATAGACCAGGGGCTCGGACACCTCGGGGATGTGGGCATGGAGGAGGACAATGCCGGGCTCAAGCTCGATCGGGGCCTTCTGGGCTATGTCCGTGAACTGGGAGGACAGGCGGGCGAGGAGCTTGCGGTTGTCCCCAAAGGACTTGCGCAGGAGCTCCCTCACCCCGTCCATTATGGCCGTCTCCTGCATCCCGGGGATGACCCGACCCGCGGCCAGGGCCTCGGCAAAGAGGTCCCGGGCGACCGGGGCCGCCTCTTCGCCAGGAGGAGCCAGGTCGAGGGGACCCTCGGGGAGATAGAAAAGGAGGAGGGGAGAGGCCGGGAAGCCTTCCTCGAGGAGGCGGGGGAGCTTTTCCACGGCCGGATGCCAGGCCGGGCCGCCCGGGCGGACGCAGAAGACCGCAAAGGCGGCCTGGGCCCCGTTGGCCTGGCGGGCGGAGGCGGCCACATCCTTCCAGGACTCGAGCTCCGTGACCTGGATCTGGCCCCGGGCCCGCAGGCCTGCGGCGGCGGCCCGGGCCGCCTGGCCGTGGGGCCTCTGGGCATAGATCGAGAGGTGGGCCCCCGTGCGGGAGAGGAAGGTCCCGAGGCTCCGGAGGCCCTGGGCATAGCCCGGATGGCGCTCGATGAGAGGGGGGAGGACGAGGACGAGGCGGGATATGTCCCGGGCGGGCTTCGCGATGCGCGCCACCACCACGTTCTCCGGGCAGGACTCCAGGACCTGCTCGATCACGGAACCGAAGACGGCCCGGGAAAAGCGGGGGGCCCTGGACCAGCCCAGGATGATCGTCGTGGCGCCCTTGTCCAGGGCCGTCTGGCGCATGCCCTCGGCCACGCTGACCGAGAGGGTGGTCACAGGGGCTATGCTCACCCCGGCCTCGTTGCCCCGCACGATGGCCTTGGCCAGGATGGCCTCGGCCTTGGAGAGCTCGACCTCGTTGTCCTCGGACTCGGGGACGATCGCGACCGGGATGACGGCCTCGGTGGAGGTCCTGCGCCGGAACATCAGGGCCAGGTCGAGGAGGTTGTCCAGGCGGGCGGGATTGGACAGGCCGACCATAATCCGCTCGGGGACCTCCCGCTCCGTCCCCGGCCCCTGGGCCTCGGCCAGGGCGAGGCGGGCGCCGGCGAGGCGGGCGATAAGCGGGCCGGCCAGGCTCGTGGCCACGGAGGCCAGGACGGCGGCGGCCAAGCCTGTTTCGTCTATCGCGCCGACCCCAAAGGCGACGGCGGCCGTGGCTATGGCCGAGGCGGCCTGGCTTGTGGTGAGGCCAAAGGCCAGGCCCACCTCGTTCCAGGAAAAGCCCGAGAGGGGCTTGAGGAGGAGGGTCCCGAGGAATTTGGACAAGAGGACTATGGCGGTGAGGCAGAGGCCCAGGACGGCGGCCTTCCAGTCCAGGGCGAGGGAGCGCAGGTTGAGGTTCATCCCCAGGGCGATGAGGAAGACGGGGATGAAGATCCAGTCCCCCAGGAAGCGGATTCTCTTTTCGAGGGAGGAGCGCTCGGGAAAGAAGCGCCCGAGGAGGAGGCCGGCCACAAAGGCCCCCGCAAAGGGCTCGAGGCCCGCGAGGCGTCCGGCATAGGCGCAGAAGAAGGCCAGGGCCAGGACAAAGACAAACTCCACCGTGTCGTTGGCCTTGGCCCGCTTGAAGAAGAGCGCGGCCACGCGGGGGAGGAGGATTCCCAGGACAAGGGAAAAGCCCGCGAGTATCCCAAAGCCCTCCAGCCAGGATAGGCTAGTCCCCCCCCGGCGGGAGCTCAGGGCCAGGGCGCCCAGGGCAAAGGTCCTGAGGAGTTCCGTGGCCGTCGTGGCCCCCTCGGCGGCCAGAAGGGCCCTGGACCGACCCAGGCCCAGCTTCTGGACGGCCTGGAGGGGGAGGAGGCTCTGGGAGGCCAGGACCAGGCCCAGGGCCAGGGCGGCCAGGGGCTTCATGCCTAGGATCTTGAGGAGGAAGGGGGCGGCCAGGGCAAAGGGCAGGGCGGCCAGGAGGGCCCCGTAGCCCAGGTGGATGGGCCGAGTCTTGCGCAGGCGGGCCAGGTCCACATCGGCCCCGAGGAGGAAGAAGGCGTAGATAAGTCCTACCTGCCCAAGATGCTCAACCATCGCCTCCCGGGCGGTCAGTCCCAGGCCGGCCGGACCCACCAGGGCTCCCGCGACTATAAGGCCCACCAGGGCGGGCAGGCGCAGGCGCTCGGTGAGGAAATGGGAGAGAAGGATCAGGGCGAGGAGGACAAAAAAAACCCCCGCCGGATCGGCTATGGGCAGGACAAAAGGCATAATGCTCACAGTGTACGGCCACAGTCCGGGCCGGGCAAGGAAAAATTCGCCCTAGGGGGCCTGAATTACGGGCCCTAGGTCCTCCACGAAGAGGACTTCGGGCTCGAGCTCTATCCCCAGGGCCTTTCTGGCCTCGTTTCGGGCCAGGTCGACGAGGGCCCGCAGGTCCGCCGCCGTGGCCCCTCCGGCGTTGACAAAGATATTGGCGTGCCACTCGCTGACCATGGCCCCGCCTATCCGCCGGCCCCGGAAGCCCAGCTCGTCCAGGATCTTGCCCGTGGGCTTTCCGAGGCTCCGGTCGTTCTTGAAGACCGAGCCCGCCGAGGGCAGGCGGTAATGGCCCTTGGCCTCCCGGTCGGCCCGCTTTTCCCTCATGGTCCGGCCAATGGCCTCGGAATCCCCCGGGGCCAGGGCGAAGGCCGCCCCCAGGATCACCCGCCCGCCCGAGGCCTGGCCGGCCTGGTAGGGCGAGCGCGTGTAGGACCATTC
>JAKPBN010000130.1 GCA_029778945.1 Spirochaetota bacterium | reverse complement strand
AAAGGCGTCGACCATGATGGATACCGGGTGGGGCACGCCGATCGCGTAGGCCAGCTGGACCTCGCAGCGCTCGGCCAGGCCCGCGGCCACGACGTTCTTGGCGACATAGCGGGCGACATAGGCCGCCGAGCGGTCCACCTTGGAGGGATCCTTGCCGGAGAAGGCCCCGCCGCCGTGGCGGCCCATCCCGCCATAGCTGTCCACGATGATCTTGCGTCCCGTCAGGCCCGTGTCCCCCGCGGGGCCACCGATCACAAAGCGGCCCGTGGGGTTCACGTAGTATTTGACCCCGGGGCCGAGGAGGCCAGTGGGCTCCAGGACCGGGCGGATGATCTCCTCGATCACGGCCTCCCGGATAGTCTCGTAGGAGATATCCGGATCGTGCTGGTGGGAGATGACCACCGTGTCCACGCCTATCGGCTTGTGGCCCTCGTAGATCAGGGTGACCTGGGACTTGGCGTCCGGCCTGAGCCAGGGGAGCTTCCGGGACTTGCGGAGCTCCGTGGCCCGCCTGAGCAGGGTATGCGCGTACATGATGGGGGCGGGCATGAGCTCGGGGGTTTCCCGGCAGGCGAAGCCGAACATGAGGCCCTGGTCGCCGGCGCCTTGGAGGCCCTCGAATTCCTTGAGGCCCTTGCCGATAACCCCCTGGTTGATGTCCTGGGACTGGGAATGGATGGTGTTGAGGACGGCCATGGACTCATAGTCGATGCCGTAGTCCGGGTTGGTGTAGCCGATCTCCTTGACCACGTCCCGGGCCAATTCCTGGATGTCGACATAGGTATCCGTGGTTATCTCTCCTCCGATGAGGATCATGCCCGTGGTGGCATAGCACTCGCAGGCCACATGGCTCTCGGGATCCTTGTCCAGGCAGGCGTCGAGGACGGCGTCCGAGACCTGGTCGCAGACCTTGTCCGGATGGCCCTCGCCGACGGATTCGGAGGTAAAGAGACTTCTCTTGCCGCTCATAGAAAAACTCCTTGCGCTTGGGGCGCATGACGGGAAGGAGGCGGATCTTTGCTGTCCAAAGGGAGCATGGAAGGCCTCCTTTTTAGCGTGAATTTCTTGACCGCCCGCAATAGGGAACAAATCGGCGGTGCCGTCTCCTGGGGCGACGCCTCGGGGACCGCTCTTTGAATATCGCGAAAGCCCCCCGGATATTCAAGGGGGAGGCCCGCTTGCCGGGATATACTCACGGGCGTGACAAAGCGCAGGATAGCTTTTTTTCTTGTCCTCCTCCTGGGCCTGGCCGGTCTCTATGCCGAGGCGCCCCTGGCTGTGGCCGCCCCCAAGAAGGCCCGGGCGAGGCTTGTGGAGGCCGCCCGCTCCTATTTCGGCGTACCCTACCTCTATGGCGGGACCAGCCGGGAGGGTTTTGACTGCTCGGGCCTGGTGTGGAAGGTCTATGTCGACACCTTTGGCCGCCCGCCCCTGGCATCGATGCCTAGGACGGCCAAGGATCTCTTTGGCTTTGTGGAGCTCGAGGACAGGACCAAGCTCCAGCCCGGAGACCTGGTCTTCTTTGACACGACGGGCCCCCTTTCCCATGTGGGCATCTATGCCGGCGAGGGAAGCTTTATCCATGCCGCCTCGGAGGGGTCCAAGACCGGGGTGATCGAGTCCTCCCTCTCGGAGCGGTATTGGGCCTCCCACTATGTGGCCTCGGGCCGGATCCTGCCCCCCGCGGAATACCTGGGGATCTTCCTCAGCGCCTCTCTGGGCACGGACCTGGGGGCGACCTCCCTGGGCTTCCATGGGCTATCCGCCGGCCTCGGGGCCTCCTACCGGATCCTGGGCCTGGAGGCGGGGCTGGAGCTACGGCCCTCCTGGAACCAGGATCTTGGGGTCTTCCGCCTGCCCCTCGTCCTGGGTGTTAGCCTTAGCCGGGAGCTGCGGGTCTTTGCGGGCCCGGCCCTTACCCTGGGCCAGCCCAGCCTGGGCGGGCTGGCCTACGAGGCCGGCGGCTCTTGGCTTGCCAGCCTGGGACTTGTCTGGACCCCGGTGCGCTTTAAGCTGGGGGGCCAGGATATGGCCATCTATGCCCAAGTGGAGTATGACCGCTACCTTGCCTCGGGGGGGGCGGAAGACCTGGGAGCCTGCCTTTCCGCCGGGGCAGGCCTCCGGCTGCGAGTGGGTTTCTAGGCGAGCGCGCCAACCCGGTCTGGACAATTTTTTTACAAAAGCCAATAAGAGGGCTATACTGGGGCCCCAATCCACATCAGGGGGAATCATGCCCGCGAAGGAACGCTATATCCTCGCGCTGGACCAGGGTACAACCTCGTCCAGGGCCATCCTGTTCAACAAGTCCGGAGTCGTCATTGGGGTCAAGCAGATACCCTTTAACCAGATATTCCCAAGGCCAGGCTGGGTCGAGCACGATCCCGAGGAGATCTGGTCCTCCCAGTTCGCAGCCGCCAAGGGCGCCATCGAGGCGGCCCAGATCGAGGCCGAGCAGGTGGAGGCCATAGGCATCACCAACCAGAGGGAGACCACCCTCCTCTGGGAAAAGGCCACGGGCAAGCCCGTGTACAACGCCATCGTATGGCAGTGCCGCCGGAGCGCCGAGATCTGCCAGGAGCTCAAGGCCCTAGGCCTGGCCGAGACGGTCAAGGAAAAGACCGGCCTTGTCCTGGATCCCTATTTCTCCGGCACCAAGCTCATGTGGCTCTTCAATGAGATTCCCGGGCTCCGGGCCCGGGCGGAGAAGGGCGAGCTCATGTTCGGCACCGTGGACTCCTGGCTGATCTACCGCCTGACCGGGGAGCACCGGACCGATCCGACCAACGCGAGCCGCACCCTCCTCTTTAACATCAAGGAAGGCCGCTGGGACCGGGAGTTGCTCAAGGTCTTTAACATCCCCGAGGCTATCCTGCCCAGGGTCCAGGCCTCCTCCTCGCTCTTCGGGACGACCCGCAAGGAGCTCTTTGGGGTGGAGATCCCGGTCACGGGCTGCGCCGGAGACCAGCAGGCTGCCCTCTTTGGCCACGCCTGCTTTGAGCCCGGAATGGCCAAGAACACCTATGGCACGGGCTGCTTTACCCTCCTCAACACGGGCTCGGTCCCGGTGACCTCGAGGCACAACCTTCTGACCACCGTGGCCTGGGACCTCGGCACTGCCAGCGGAGCTGGCACAGGCTACACCTACGCCCTCGAGGGCTCGGTCTTTATAGCCGGGGCGGTAATCCAGTGGCTCCGGGACCAGCTGGGCCTCGTGGCCGACGCCGCGGAGAGCGAGAAGCTGGCCAAGTCCGTGGAGGACAACGGCGAGGTGTTCCTGGTGCCGGCCTTTGTGGGCATGGGCGCTCCTTATTGGGACTCCGAGGTGCGGGGCACCGTGGTGGGCATAACCCGGGGCACGACCAAGGCCCATTTTGTGCGGGCCGCCCTGGAGTCCATAGCCTACCAGTCCCGAGACCTCCTCGTGGCCATGGAAAAGGACTTTGGCCACACGATCCCTTGCATCAAGGCCGACGGCGGGG
>JAKPBN010000119.1 GCA_029778945.1 Spirochaetota bacterium | reverse complement strand
GAGCTCCGAGGGGCTCCAGCCAAAGAGGCGCTGGACATTCGGGCTCACATACTTGACTTGGGCATCGGGGCCGACGATGGCGATCACGTCGGAGATGTTGCTTATCAGGGCCCCCTGCTTTCTCTCTGAGGCCGCGAGGAGGCTCTTGGCCTCAAAGAGCTTGAAGGCCATCTTGACCGAGGCGTCGAGGACGGTGCCCACGGAGCTCTTGACCACATAGCCGTAGGAGGTGATGCCCTCGGTCTTGGCGACTACGGCGGGCTCGGTGTGGCTGGACAGGAAGACCACGGGCAGGTCCCGGAGCTCGAGGATGGCCTGGGCGGTCTGGGTGCCGTCCATGCCCCGGCCCAGGTCGATGTCCATGAGGATCAGATCGACCTCTCCGCCCTGGGTGAAGAAGGCGAGGGCTTCCTCCCCCGTGGCCATAGTGGTGACCTCGTAGCCATAGCCCTCGAGGGTGTGCTTCTCGGCCAGGGCTATGACGGCTTCGTCCTCGACGAGAAGTATCCTTTTTTTTACTGTGCCATCCACGCTGTCTCCCAAGAGCCGAACCTGCCTCAAGTATTCAGCCTCGGGCCTGCCGCGTCAATCCGAGGCCGGCTCAGTACATGGAATCCACGAGCTTCTCAAGCTCCTCGTCCGTAAAGGCCCGAGGACTCGAGGCCCGGTTGCGGTAAGACTGGGCGTCGGCCAGGATGGCTGGGAGAATTTCCCGGGAGAGGCCGAGCTCCGAGAGTCGGCGGGGTATCCCGATCTCCTCGGAAAGCCCGCGGATCCGGGAGAGGAGGACCTCGGCCGCCGCCTCGGGGCCTAGGCCCGTCACGGGGAGGCCGGCGGCCTGGGCCAGCTCCGCGTAGGCGCCGGGATCGGTCTCGATGCAGGCGGCACAGACCCAGGGGAGGATAACCGCGTTGGCCAGGCCATGGGCCACCCCGCCCCGGGCGCCCACGGGGTGGGCAAAGCCATGGACGAGGCCCAGGCCGGTCTGGGAAAAGGCCATGGCGACCTCGGAGCTGGCCAGGGCCAGGGCCGATCGGGCCTCGAGGTCGTCCCCGGCTTTAAAAGCCCTGGCCAGATTGGCCAGGATCAGGCCCGCGGCATGGCCGGCGATAGCCCGGGAGAGGGGACTTGCGCGCCGGGAGACAAAGGACTCGAGGGCATGGGTGAGGGCGTCCATCCCGGTCGCGGCCGTGAGGGCCGGGGGCATGCCCTCCTGAAGAAGGGGGTCGACCAGGGCAAGGCTCGGGAAAAACCAGGGGCTGGATAGGCCGAGCTTGCGGTCCGTCGCCGGATCGATCGTGACCGCGGCGTTGGAAAGCTCCGAGCCCGGGCCCGCCGTGGTGGGCAGGCAGGCCAGGGGGAGGCCCGGGACCTTAAAGGCCTTGCGCCCGTAGACAAAGTCCAGGAAGGGCGAGGCTTCCCAGGGCGAGCCGGGCCGGGTGGAGTTGGCGGCCTGGAGGTTGGCCGCCTTGGCGCAGTCCATCGGGCTACCTCCGCCATAGGCCACGACC
>JAKPBN010000107.1 GCA_029778945.1 Spirochaetota bacterium | reverse complement strand
CACCCCGAGAATAGTTAGTCGCTACAATATGGATCGGGAGAAAATGTGCCACAAAGGCACAGAGGCGCAGAGAATTGAAGAGGGATATTCCGGATTTTTACCTTTACCCTTCTTCCCTCTGTGTCTCTGTGCCTCAGTGGCTTGCTCTTTATTCCTTTTCCCTACTTCGTGGCGGTGGTCAGGTAGTAGAGGCTGCCGTTTCCTACCTGCTTGAAGCCCTTCACGGAGGGGCTGAGGACATGGTTCTCGTTCGGGCAATAGAGGAAGACCGCGGGGGCCTGCTCGATGAGGAGGGCCTGGACCTTGTCATAGACGGCCTTGCGCTCGGCGGGGACCGTGAGGTTGCGGCCCTGGTCGAGGAGCTTGTCCAGGTCGGCGTTCTTGAAGAGGAAGTTGTTCACTCCGCCGGTGGAGTGGAAGGTGCGATAGAGGAAGCGGTCAGGCTCGCCGGAGCCGCCCCGGAGCTCGATCATCGTCTCAAAGTCCCGCTTGACCCACTTGTCGATGTAGACGCCCCACTCGACGACCTCGAGCTCGGCCTTGATGCCGATCTTGGCGAGCTCGCTCTGGGCGACCTGGGCCACCGCGAGTCCGCCCTCGTAGGTGGAGGAGCAGGTGATCTTGAAGCTAAAGCCGTTCGGCAGGCCCGCGTCGGCCAGGAGCTTCTTGGCCTTGGCCAGGTCGGGGGCGGCGAAGGGGAGCTTGGAGAGGGGGAGGGCCCAGGCGGTGGCGGCGACAGGGATGGGGCCCGTGGGCTTGCCCATGCCAAATTCGGCGATCGTGAGGATCTCGGCCCGGTCGAGGACGGAGGCGATGGCCTGGCGGACCCGGACATCGTCAAAGGGCTTCTTAGTGCAGTTGAAGCTGAAGATGCGCTCGTTGAGGCCGGGCTTGCTCATCACCACGACCTTGGGGTCCTTGGCGGCCTGCCGGATGATGGCGCCGTCATTGATCGTGGCCATGTCGAGGTCGCCGGACTTGATGCCCGCGTAGAGGGAGGCCTGCTCGGGGATGACCCTGAAGATCACCTTGTCCACGGCGGGGGCGCCCTTCTCGAAATAGTCGGGGTTCTTGACGAGGGTCATGGAGTTGTCCGCGACCCATTCCTTGAGCATGAAGGGCCCGGTGCCGCACTCGACCTTCTGGAGGTTGGTGTTGGCCTCGACCACTTCCTTGGCCACGATGGAGAGGTTGTTCGAGGTCAGGCCGTCGAGGAGGGAGGCCAGGGGGGCGGAGAGGGTGAGCTTGACCGTGTACTTGTCCACGACCGTGATGGCCGTGACGAGGGAGATGTAGGACCTGCCGGGGGAGGCCGTCTTGGGGTCGAGGACCCGCTCGAGGGAGTACTTGACGTCATCGGCGGTGAGCTCGCGGCCGTTGTGGAACTTCACGCCCTTGCGGAGGTTGAAGATGTAGGTGAGGTTGTCCGGGATCTGCCAGGACGCGGCCAGGTCGGGCACGACGACAAAGTTGTCATCGAGGCGCACGAGGCGGTTGTACATGAGGTCGATGCGGCGCATCGAGGAGAAGGCGGTCACGACATGGGGATCGAGGCCGATGGCCTCCTGGTCCACGCCGATGGTCAGGACCTTCTCGGCCGCGGGGGCGGCGAAGGCGCCCATCGTGGCGAGCATGCCGAATACCGCGATCAGGGTCACAAGGATTGCGAGTCTCTTCATCACGTCCTCCTTCGGGGTTCTATGCGGATTCTCTAAGGGATCACAGGGTAATGGCGCCCAGCACGACGGGGGACCTGGCCCCGGTTACGGCCGGCAGGTTCGAGGGCCGTCCCATGAGGGACTCGTGGCCGAGGAGGGCAAAGGCCATGGCCTCCCGGGCCTGGTCGGGGACCCCGTGGGAGGAGGTGGTCTCCACCTCGATCCCCTCGGGCAGGCGGGACTTGAGCATGGCAAGGAGACTAGGGTTGAGGGCCCCCCCTCCGGCCACCAGGACGCGGGCTATGGGGGTCTTGGGCAGGATAAAGTCCCGGTAGGACCGGGCTATGGACTCGGCGGTAAAGGCCGTCACTGTGGCCAGGATGTCCTCGAAGGAGAGGCCCCGGGAGCGGCAGTCCTGGAAGAGCTCGGCGGAAAAGGCGAGGCCGTAGACTTCCCGGCCCGTGCTCTTGGGGGGACGGCGGGCGAAGTAGGGATCGGCCATCAGCCTCTCCACAAGGGCCTCGTCCACCCGGCCCCGGGCGGCATGGCGGCCCCCGTCGTCATAGCGCTCCCGGCCATCGGTGCCAAAGCCCACCATGGCGTCCATGATCATGTTGCCCGGGCCCGTGTCGAAGGCGAGGATGTCCAAGAGGCCGGCCCCGGCGGGGACGACGGTGGCATTGCCTATGCCGCCTATGTTCTGGACAATCCGGCCCTCGGTCCGGGAACCAAACAGGAGGGCATCTATATAGGGGGCAAGGGGGGCGCCCTCCCCTCCCGCGGCCATGTCCCGGGAGCGGAGGTCGGAGATGACGGGAATCCCCGTCCTCTCCCTGACCACGGCGCTGGAGCCGATCTGGAGGGTACCCTTGACCGGGAGCTCCCCGGCCGGTCCCGGGAAGGGCCGGGCCACCGGGGCATGCCAGATAGTCTGGCCATGCATCGAGATGGCGTCAATCTGGGCTGCGGGTATGCCCGACTCGGCGAGGACAAGCTCGACCGCGGCCGCGTACCACTCGGAGAGGCCAAAGTGGGCATAGACCAGGTCGTCGAGGCGGGCCTCGTCCAGGCTGCAGAGGCGGGTGACCACCTGGCGGACGGCCTCGGAATAGGGGATATAGACATGCTTTACAAGATCGACCGAGGAAAAGGAGCCATCGGGCCCGGTGTGGATCCTGACCAGGGCCGCATCCACCCCATCGAGGGAGGTGCCCGACATCAGGCCGATGACGAGGTGGTCCCGACGCGATGCATAGGCCTCCCGATCCCTTCCACTGCCCTCAGCTAAAAGCCCCATCTTCCCCCCATTCTGGACTAGGGCAGTATATGGCACACAATTTCACCCGGCAATCAAAATCGTAAAATTTTTTTTCTCTCCCGGGAAGCCGGCCCGGCGAGGTCTGACCCCAATTTAAAAAGTGTAGGCCAGGCTCTCGGGTCGTCAAGGCAAAGAGAGCTTGATACCCATACGTTTGTATAGTAGTATTGAGCCAGGCCCTCCCCCAGTGAGGGGCCTTGGTGGTGTCCATGGCAGCAGAAATCCGCATCGGTACCTCGGGTTTTGACTATCCCGAATGGCGGGAGGTCTTTTACCCCGGGAAGCTCGAAAGACCCTCCTTCCTCTCCTGGTACTCCAGCCGTTTTGACACGGTGGAGCTCAATTTCTCCTATTACCGCATGCCCGAGGCCAGGCAGCTCGAGGCCTTCGCGGCCAAGGCCGGGCCCTCCTGCCTCTTTTCCATCAAGGCCCACCGCTCCCTGACCCATGAGGTCGACCCCTCAGGCTGGAAGGATGCCCTGGCCGCCTACCGGGAAGCCCTCTGGCCCCTCTCCCGGGGGGGCCAGCTGGGGGCCGTCCTCTTCCAGTTCCCCCAGTCCTTCCACTACGAGACTCCCCGGCGGCGCTATCTGGACGCCCTCCTCAAGGGGGCCGAGGGCCTGCCCCTGGCCGTGGAATTCCGCAACCGGGACTGGTACAACAACCGGGTCTTTGATTCCCTGCGCAGCCGGGGGGTGGCCCTGGCGGCCGCCGACGTCCCCGACATTCCCGGCCTACCCCCCGCGGTCGACCTCGTGACCGCCCCCCTGGCCTATATCCGCCTCCACGGGCGCAATGGTGAGGCCTGGTGGGGCTCGGACGCCGCTGCCCGCTACGACTACTGCTACACCGAGGGCGAGCTCCGGGCCTGGGTAGAGCGCATCAAGGGCATGGCCCCCGCGGCCGCCCGCATCCTCATCTACTTTAACAACCACTGGAGGGGCCAAGCCCCCCAGAACGCCACCACCCTCAAGGCCCTCCTGGGAGCCCAGGGCCTGCTTCTATGAGGGGAGAGGCCTCGGTCATCCACCTCAACGGGGTCAACTTCATGGCCTGTGTGGAAGCCCTGAGGGAGCCGGGCCTGCGCGGCCAGGTCTTTGTGGTGGCTCCAGCCCGGGCCGCCCGGGCCAGGATCCTCGACGTCTCCCGCCAGGCCCTGCGGGAGGGCCTCGTCCCGGGGATGAGGCTGGACGAGGCCCAGGCCAGGCTGGGCAAGCTCAGGGTCATCCCGCCCTCCCCCGGGTCCTACGCCGCGGTCAATAAAGCCATCGAGGCCCACTGCGCCCGCTATGCCCCCCTCCTGGAAAACGCCGGGGGCGGGCATTTTTTCCTCGACCTCCAGGGGACCCGCCGCCTCTTTGGGGCCTATCTCGACACGGCCGCAAGGATCCGGAACGAGGTGGCCCGGGACATAGGCCTCGAGATGGCCACCGCCCTGGCGCCCAACAAGCTGGTGGCCAAGGTCGGGACCCGGAGCCTCCGCCCCGAGGGCCTTGTGGCCGTGCGCGAGGGGGATGAGGGGGCCTTCCTGGCCCACCAGGACCTCTCCCTCCTCCCGGGCATTGGGCGATCCCTGGGCCGCCTCCTTTCCTCGGTGGGCATCGGGGAGATAGGAGGCCTTGCCGAGCTCGAGGACGCCGAGGTCCGAGGCCTCCTGGGGCCCCAGGGCCGGGAGCTCCGGGATGCTGCCCGGGGCCTCGACCGGCGGCCGGTGATGAACGGGGACCTCGGGGATCGGCGCATCGAGGCGAGCCTCGACTTCCCCGGGGATGTCCTCGAGGCCTCCCTCCTCCACGGGGGCCTCATAGGCCTCGTGGAAGCCTGCGGCCTCGAGCTCCGCCTAGCCCGCCTGGCCAGCCGGGGCCTCGAGGTCGAGGTGGCCTATGTGGACGAGGTCCTGGGCCGGGGCCGCTTCCTCTCCCGCCTCCCCTTGAGCCTCGACGGGGAGCTCCTGGCTGGAGCCGGCCAGGCCCTCACGGCTGCCCTGGGCCGGAGGGTGAGGATCAGGTCCCTCCGCCTCCGCCTCTCGCGCCTCGAGGCCGGAGGCCTCCAGCTCGACCTCTTTGAGCCCGAGGTCGTCCCCCTCCCGGGCCTCGCCCCGGCCCCACCCAGGCTCCTTGAGACCGGGGCCTGGCGGGCCAGCCGCCTCCAGGAGGCCGTGGACGGGGCGAGGAAGCGCTATGGGGGCAGGGCCCTGACCCGCTGCGCCGCCCTTGTGGGCACCGGACCTGGCGGGGCCCCCGGCCTGTCCGGCGAGACCTAGGCAAAAGACGCCATGTTCACCCAGCTCCAGGTCCGGTCGGCCTATTCCCTCCACAATGGCCCCTGCCGGGTCGAGGACCTCGTGGCCCGGGCCAAGGCCCTGGGCTACACCGCCCTGGCCCTCACCGATGTGGACAACCTCTACGGGGTCCACTCCTTCCTCGACGCGGCGCGGGAGGCGGGCCTCCGGCCCATCCTGGGAGCCGAGCTCAGGCTTGGCCAGGGCAAGCCGGGGCTCGGCCAAGGGAACCTCCTCTGCCTCGTGGTGGACCGGGAGGGCTGGGGCAATCTCTGCGAGCTTGTCTCCCTCCTCCACGACCCGCCCGGGGACAGGCCCGAGCTCCTCCTAGAAGTTGTGCGACTCTCCACAGGCCTCGTACTTTCGAGCTACGACCCGGCCGTCCTCGAGGCCCTCGCGGGCCGGGTCGGCCGCCTCTACGCAGGCCTTTCCCCCCGCAGGCTGGGGGCGATAGCCACGGCGCGCCGCCTCGGCCTCCCCCTCCTGGGCCTGGGGGATGTCTCCCTCCTGGGCCCGGAGGACCACCTGGTCCACCGGGTCCTCCGGGCCCTGGGGGAGGGAGGGACCCTGGGCAGCCTCGACCCAGGCCTCCTCGACGACCCGGCCTCCATCCTCCTCGGTCCTTCCGAGGCCGCGGCCGGGCTCTCGGCCTGGCCCGAGGCCCTGGCGGCCACGGCCGAGGTGGCGGAGCTCTGCGCCTTCAGCGAGGTCTTCGAGGGCTTTGTCTTCCCCGCGGCCCCGGGGGAGGATCCCGCCCGGCGGCTGCGGGACCTGGCCTATGCCGGGGCCGAGGCGCGCTATGGGGAGTTGAGCGACTCCGTTGTGGAGCGCCTGGACTACGAGCTCGACATCATCGGCCGCAAGGGCTTTACGGACTACTTCCTCGTGGTGGCCCAGATCGCCGGCTTCACCGCCCGGACCTGCGGCCGGGGCTCGGGGGCGGCCAGCGCCGTCGCCTACTGCCTGGGGATCACCAATGTCGACCCCATCCTGCACCGGCTCTACTTCGAGCGCTTCCTCAACGAGTCCCGGCCCGACCCCCCGGACATCGACATCGACTTTGCCTGGGACGAGAGGGACGAGGTCATACGCCGGGCCATGGAGACCTTTGGGCAGGACCGCTCCGCCCGGGTGGCCAACCACCTCTTTTTCAGGCCCCGGTCGGCCTTGCGGGAGGCCGCCCGGGCCTGGGGCATGCCCGAGGGCGAGACCGGGGCCTGCGCGGCCGCCCTCTTCGAGGGAGGAGAAGCGGCCGCGGCCTGGGAGGCCAAGGAGCTCTGGCGGGAGATCATCCCCATGGCCCGGCGCCTCGAGGGCCTACCCCAGGGCCTCTCCCTCCATTGCGGGGGCCTCGTGATCAGCCCTGGGCCCATCCGGCGCCGGGCCCCCCTCGAATGGTCCCGGGAGGCCTATCCCCTCCTCCAGTGGGAAAAGGACGGGACCGAGGCCTCGGGCCTCGTCAAGATCGACCTCCTGGGGAACCGCTCCCTCGCGGTGATCCGGGACGCCGTGGCCAGCCTCCTCGACCAGGGCGAGCCCGATGGCCAGCTCGCCCAGGAGCCCGGCTGGGGAGCCCTGGTCCTCGAGGACCCCGAGACCGTGGCCATGCTCGCCGCCGGGGACACCATGGGAGTCTTCTACATCGAGTCCCCGGCCATGCGCCAGCTCCAGAAGAAGGCAGGGGTCGGAGACTACGGCCACATCGTGATCCACTCCTCCATCATCAGGCCTGCGGCCAACAAGTTCATCACCCAGTATGTGGAGCGCCTCCACGGGGCGAAATGGGATCACCTCCATCCCCGCCTCAAGAACGTCCTCGACGAGACTTTCGGCATCATGGTCTACCAGGAGGATGTGTCCAAGGCGGCCATAGCCTTGGCGGGCTTTGACGAGTCCGAGGCCGACGCCCTGCGCAAGATCCTGGCCAAGAAAAACAAGGCCGCCAAGCTCGCCGAGTACAAGGAGAAGTTCTTCCTTGGCTGCGCGGGGCTGGGAGTGGACGAGGCCACGGCCGGGGCGGTCTGGGAGATGATGGAGTCCTTCGCCGGCTATTCCTTCTGCAAGCCCCACTCGGCCTCCTACGCCCTGGTCTCCTTCCAGTCCGCCTGGCTCAGGCGCCACCATCCCGCGGAATTCATGGCCGCGGTCCTCTCCAACCAGGGGGGCTTCTACACGACCTCGGCCTACATCTCCGAAGCCAGGCGCATGGGCCTCGAGGTGGCGGGCCCGGATGTCACGTTGAGCGACATCAAGTACCGGGGCGAGGGCGGGCGCCGCCTCGTGGTGGGCCTCATGGCCATCGGCGGCCTTTCGGCGGCGGCGATGGATGCCATCGTGGCCCGGCGTGGGGCCCCGGGCGCCGGGGGCGGCGCGGGAGGCCTCGAGGCCTATCTCTCAAGCCTAGGCTCACCGGGCCTCGAGAGCCGGGACATCCTGGCCCTCGTGGAGGCCGGGGCCTTCGACACCCTCGCAGGAGGCCTCCCCCGGCCCGAGCAGGCCCGGATCCTCCTGTGCGCCAGAGAAGCCGGCCGGAGCCAGGCCGCCCAGGGCCTCTTTGCCGCGGAGGCCCCGCCTCCAAGGCGGCCAGGCGCGACGAGACCAGCTAACGCGCATAACGCGCCTCGCCAGGCCATCCTCGAGGCCGAGTACCGGGTCCTCGGCTTCCTGCGGGACAGCCACCCCCTCGAGCTCTGGCGCCGCCGGGCCGAGGCCGTCCAGGACCGGACAAGGATAGCCGACCTGGGCTCCCGCCTGGGCCGCCGGGCCACGGTGGTCTGCGTCCCCGTGACCCGCAAGGAAGTGATGGCGGCTGGAGGAGAGGACATGGCCTTTGTGAGCCTCGAGGACGAGACAGGCGTCACCGAGGCCGTCCTCTTCCCCGAGGCCTACCGCCGCTACGGGCGGATCCTCTACGAGGTGCGGCCCCTGGTGGCCCGGGGCAGGGTGGCCGACGATATGGGGGCCCTCTCCTTTGAGCTTGAGTCCCTGGAGCTACTGGGCGGCGGCGCGCTCCCAGGCAAAGTGGGCCCTGTCCTTTCGCAGGAGGGTCTCAGGGTTTTTCCACATCCCGTAGGAGGCCCAGAGGGCGGGGCTAAAGTAGGCGAGGTCCACCCGGACAGCCCCGGAGGGCCCCATGTCCCCGGCGGCCCAGACCGTCATGCCCTGGGCAAGGCCCTCCCGGGAGAAAAGATGGTTCCAGCTCATCACCCTAAAGCTTAAGGGAAGCTCGAAGGGTCCCTTCTCCAGGACCTTCTCATGGCTCACGGAAAAGGCCTTGGGGTCGTAGTCCTTGGCCCTCTCGTACTCAAGCTCGATGATCCTCCCCTCGGGGTCGAGGGTCAGGCCCACGGTCTCTATGTCTCCCCGGCCGAACATGGCCCGCTGGAGGGAGAGGCCCCCGGTGTAGAGGCTCCGGCTCAGGAAGGGTCCCCAGCCGGGCTCCCGGTTGACTTCCCGGGCCCAGGCCGGATGGTAGGCCAGGTGGATCCTGCCCGCCTCGTCCCGGGCGGCCCGGTAGTAGACGGCTAGAATCGCGCCGTAGGCCTCGGGCCCCTCAAAGAGGGGGCAGTAGCGGGCCGCCAGGGCATCGTCCCGCAAGGGGACGTAGCCTGCGGGGGGCGACTCCCTCCTCCCGGTGGGCCAAAGAAAGACAAAGAGGACGAGGATCATCCCGAGGCCCAGGATCGAGGCCGCCAGCATCGCGCCCCTGCCGCCGGTCCGGGGCTGGGCTTTTTCCCTTTCCTTCATTGTCACTCCTTGTCTTCCCTGGTCCGGGGCTCGAGGTCCAGGACCGGATCGAGGTCGAGGGTAGCCATAAGGTCCCTAAACAGCTGGCCCAGCTGTCCGGGGACTATCTCGTGGAGGGTTCGCCGGCCCTCCTGGCGAGAACGGATCAGGCCTGCCTCCCGGAGGATCCTTGCATGGACGCTCACCGTGGGCCGGGAGAGATGGAGGGTCGCCGCTATGTCGGTGTTGCCCACCCCCACCTGGCGGATCATCCGCAGTATGGCCAGGCGGCTCGGATCGGCCAGGGCGGAGACCCTCGTGGCCAGGTCCACCATCCGGAGGCGGAAGGCCTCAAAGAGGGGGCCCGCCCTCGAGGTGGTCACCACGAGGCGGCCCGGCTCAAGGAGCCAGATATCGGCGATGCCAAAGGGCTCGACGCAGAAGTGGACCGAGAGGCCCCGGTCCAGGATCGCGGAAAGGTCAGTCCTCGTCCTTAAGGGATTTTCCTCGGGCAGCCAATCCGTGGCCGGCCGGCCGGTGGATGCCCGGGCCGAGCCCAGGCCCAGCAGGGCCTCCGCGAGGCTCGCCTCGAGGCCCCGCTCCTGGGCCTTTCTCCAGGCCGCGTAGCTCCCATAATAGAAACGGTCGAGCCAATGCCAGAAGGCCTCGTGCAGAGGCCCCCCCCCCATGATCGTGAGGGCCCTCTCCATATCCCGCGCCGCCTGGAGGCGGAGGCCCTGGAGGCTCTCGTCTCCAAGGCCGGCCGAGATGTAGACCTGGGCGAGGAAGGCCGGATAAAGCTCAAGGAGGAGTCTAGCCTCGCTGCCGGCCCCGGGCAGCTCGCCTTGGGGCCGGAGGCTTGGCAAGCGGTGGAGGAGTGCCTCGAGGGCCGCCGGGGGGGCGAGGGCCCGCATGCGCAGGCTGGCCCGGCCGTAGTCGGCCTCGTCCACGACTCCGGCGAGGATCGCGAGCACCTCAAGGACAGACCTGAAGGGCCTGGCCTCCCCGAGGAGGCGGCGATACTCCTCCCTCTCCTCCTTGCCTAGAAGGGCCCAGACTTCCTCGAAGGCCGGGCCACGCCCCAGGGGGGGCTCGGGCTGGGCGGCAAAGGAGAGGGCGATATCGAGCTCCAGGGCGATGGACTGGCCCAGGCTCCATCCGCCACCCGTGTTTTCAAGCATGCCTAGGATTGTACCACGGCCGGGGAGCTGGGCAAGCCTGCCGCCAGGAGATAGCAGGCCGAGGAGGCGGCAAAGAGGAGGCCCGCCAGGATCCAGGCCCAGACAATGCCGAACCGGGGCACGAAGGCGGCGGCGGCAAAGGATGTGGCGGCTCCCCCCAGCTGCACCGCCAGGGAGGCTATGGAGAGGATCGAGGAGCGCCCAGCCTCGGGGATAGCCTTGTTGAGGACGGTGCCCTCGGGCACCGAGGCCAGGCCGTTGAAGAAGAACATGGAGAGGTAGACCAGGGCAAAGCCGCCTAGGCTTGTCTGGAGGGCCAGGACAACCATGAGGCCCCCCAGGGCCAGGCGGGCCAGGGCCAGGAAACCCAGAGGCCGCTCGGATATCGACCTAGGCAGGCGGGCGGTCACGAGGACTCCTAGGAGGGAGGCTAGGAAATAGCCTCCGTTTACTAGGCCAAAGACCCAGGTCCGCGAGTCCGAGCCCAGGATATCCCTGAGCCTCGGCTGCCACCAGGTCTCGATAGTCCCCAGGCAGAGGCCCCAGAAGAGGGAGGCCAGGAGGAGGAGGGCAACAAGGGGCTGGGAGAGGCCCTGCCTCAGGGCAGCCCCGAGGCGGCGGCCTCGGCCTTCCTTGGGATTGACCCCCTCGTGGACAAAGCGAAGGGTCAGGACAAAGAGGATAACAAGGCCCAGGATCTGGGCCAGGAGGTCGGCGTCGTAGCGGTTGGCCAGGGGAAAAAGCCTTACCCAGGCCAGGGGGAGGAGACCTCCCAGGAGGGCCCCCAAGGCCAGGCCCAGGGATTCACCAAGGCCCATAGCCCGGAGGAGGTGGTCGAGGCGCCCTTCCCCTTCCCGGGCCAGCTCTTGGGAGATAAACAGGGACTCGACGGAGCCCGAGGAAAAAGCCCGGGCTGTCCCGATGAGGACAAGGCCGCTCAGGAGGGCCAGGAAGCCCCGGGCCGGGATAAGGCAGAGATAGCCCAGGGCAGAAAGGATGAGGGAGAGGAGGTAGATGCGTTTCCTCCCCAGGAGATCCGAGAGGATGCCCGAGGGCAGCTCCAAGAGGGCAACCACGAGGCCATAGGTCCCAAGCAGGAGGCCCAATTCTCCCAGCCCGGCCCCCCTGGACAAGAGGTTTAGGCTGAGCACCGTGGTCATGATCCCCACCACAAGCCAATGGAGGAAGCGATTCAAAAAGGGAATTACCATATCAGACCCCTTGATTATGTATTTTTCTACCTTTTATTCGTAGTTATTAGACTACGCATAATATGCCCCCTTTTTAGCCTGGAGTCAAGACCACCATCCCTGTACCCTGCCCGGGTCTCGGGACTATACTTGAGCTATGAGTTCCCACAAGCGAGCCCGTCCCATTCCCCCCGGAGCCCCGGGCCACCCCAAGATCACCGGCCCCGCCCCGGGATCGACCCGCCCCCTCAAGGGAAGGTACCCGGCACCGGTGCCCAAAAAGGAAAAGTTCGAGGGAAAACCCGAGCGTCCCCAGGCCTCGGCCCTTCGAAGGCCCCCCAAGGCCACGACGGCCCGGGGCCTCAAGGCCCAGGTGGGCTTTATCTACGAGGACCGGGACATAATTGTGGTGGACAAGCCCGAGGGCCTCCCGGTGATAGCCCCCGAGGGCAGCCGGGCTCCCTGCCTCTACGACGCCGTCACTGAGAGGATCCGCCGAAAGAATCCCAAGGGCAGGGCCGCGGTCGTGCACCGCCTAGACCGGGAATCCTCGGGGGTCCTCGTCTTTGCCACCTCGGGAAGAGTCAAGACAATCCTGATGTCCCATTGGGACGAGATGGCCCGGGAAAGGGTCTACCAGGCCCTGGTCGAGGGGAGCATGGAGGAAAGCCAGGGCCACCTCGTCAACTGGCTGGTCGAGGCCGGCCCCAGCCGCATGAAGACCGTGATAGCCGGCACCGAGGGCTCCCAGAAGGCGATCACCGACTATAAGGTAATCGCCAAGGGCGGGGGCTATAGCCTCCTTGAGCTCTCCCTGGAGACCGGGCGCAAGCACCAGATCCGGGTTCAGCTGGCAGCCACGGGCCACCCCATCGCCGGGGATGAGCGCTATGGGGCCACGACGAACCCCGCGGGCAGGCTCTGCCTCCACGCGGTCCTCCTCACCCTCGAGCATCCCTCCACCGGGGAGATAAAACGCTTTGAGAGCCCCGCCCCGGAATCCTTCCTGGGAGCCTGCAGGCCCAAGCCGCTTCCCAAGGCGGTCAAGCCAAAGGCGCCGGCTAAGGCGGCCAGCCCAAAGGCCCGCGCCCAATCCGCCAAACCCGGAGCTGGAAAGCCCAAGGCCGACAAAGCCAAGGCCCCCGCGAAGGTCCCGCCCAAGGCCGCAAAGCCGAATAAACCGCCAACAAACAAGCCTAAAGGCGGCGGCGGAAGCGCCTAGCCTTCCTGGCGGGGATGATGAGGTCTATCGCCCCGGGAAGGACCTGGATGGACAGGGGGAGTCCCCGGTCCAGCTCCCCGTCCACCTGGGTGTAGACGGTCTGCCGGGAGGAAAGCTTGACCCCCGTGGTCTTGTAGATCCTTGTGCGCTGGAGGCCCAGGGGAGGGGCGGCCAGGTTGGGATCGGCCAGGAAGCGGACGAGGTAGCGCAGGACCAGGAAAATGGTCTGCCACCGGCCTTTTTCCTGGAAGACAAAGACATCCAGGAGCCCGTCCAGGGGAGTGGCCCGGGGGGTGAAGGAAAAGATGTCTCCATAGCGGCTCGTGTTGGACACGAGGACAAAGGAGCCTGAGTCCCGGCGCCCGTCCTCGAATTCCAGGTCGATCTGGGGAAAGGAATACCGGGCAAAGGCCCGGATAGCCGCAATCGCATAGGCGATGACCCCGAGGCGGCGCTTGAGTCCCTGGCCCTCGAGCTGGCGCAGGGAATACGCGTCCAGGCCCGCCCCCACCATGAGGAGAAAGAGCCTACCCTCGATAATGCCCAGGTCGAGGGCCTCGGCCTGGCCCTGGAGGATCATCCTGCAGACCGAAGCCAGGCGGCGGGGAAAGCCCATCTCCGTGGCAAAGACATTGCCCGTCCCCCAGGGTATGACCGCCAGCTTGGGGCCCCGGCCCGCCATCCCGTTGAGGACCTCATTTATTGTCCCGTCTCCTCCGCCGGCGATAATCACATCATAGCCCTCGGACGCGGCCTTCCGGGCCAGGACCTCGGCGTCCCCGGGGCAGCGAGTAAGGGCCAGGTCGATTTCTTGGCCCCGGGCCCGGAACCACCGGAGGACATAGTCTGTCTGGGATCGGGCCAGGCCCAGGCCTGAGATGGGGTTGGCGATCAGGAGGTAGCGCATGACCGCTTGAATGTACTGCCTAAAGAAGGGAATAGGGTCAAAAAAAGAGACCCTCCAAAAGGAGGGTCTCGTGGTTCTTCAAGCTCTTTGTCTTCAGCTTTTGTTATGCTTGCACATCGAGGAGCGAACCTTCTGAAGCCCGGAGCGGAGCCTTGGTCGGATTGGAGGCAGCGGTTTCCGCTATCTCGTTGTCTGGCATGCGCTCGGCGGCCTCGTTGTCGGCCCTATAGGCCATGGGGGAGGAGAAAGCTTCCGTGCCGCGTATCGAAAGACTATTCATGACAACCTCCATTCCTAACCAATATACTAGACTTTCAGGAAAGGTTCAAGCCCTTCCCCGGCCTTTCGGAAAATGGGGCCTTGGATGGCTTGTCGAGGTCCGGGGGCTGGGCCTGGACGAAGCGGGCGGCGGGGCCGGATTGCCGTCTTCCCCCCGGGCTATGTCCCGGATGGCCCGACGGATCGCGTCCCGGCTGGCGGCCGAGGAGTCCTCGCTCCGGGGCGCGGCCGAAGGATGGTGGGGCCTAGGCGCGGCGCCTGGCCGAGCGGAGCCTGGCCGAGCGGGAGCGCCAGGTCTGGTATGGCTGACCGCGGGATGGGACCGGCCAGTCTCAGGATGGCTCCGGCCCGCCTCGGGCCGGGCCCGGCCGGTCTCGTAGCGGGGGGGACCGGACTTGGTGGCCCCGGTCCGGGAAACCGTATCGGGCCTGCGGCCCCGGCCTCCCCTACCCTGGAAGCTCCTCTCCCTCTCCGGAGGCTCGTCCGCGGAATTCTGGCGGGCTATGGCGGCGACCTTGTAGGCCTCGTCGATCATGGGCCCCGAGGCCGTGGGTATCTTCTTGCCTATGAGCTTTTCGATGTCCCGGAGATAGGCCTTTTCCTCGGAGTCGCAGAAGGCTATGGCCGCCCCGGCGGCGCCGGCCCGGGCGGTCCGTCCGATCCGGTGCACATAGGTCTCAGGCTCGTTGGGCAGCTCGTAGTTGAAGACATGGGTGATGCCGTCCACGTCGATGCCCCGGGCCGCGAGGTCGGTGGCCACAAGGATCTGGATCTCCCCGGAGCGGAAATTCTCCAGGGTCCTGATGCGGTTGTTCTGGCTCTTGTTCGCGTGGATGGCCGCCGAGGGGATGCCATCCTTCTCCAGGGACTTCACGAGGCGGTCGGCCCCGTGCTTGGTCCGGGTAAAGACCAGGGCCCTGCAGACATTGGCTTCCTTGATGATGGCCGAGAGGAGGTGGCGCTTGTCGTTGCGGTCGGCGTAGATGATGGACTGCTCGATGAGCTCCACCGTGGGCGCCTCGGGGGAGATGTCGAAGCGCAGGGGATTGTCGAGGATCGTGGCCGCGAGCTTGGCTATGCCCGAGGGCATGGTCGCGGAAAAGAGCAGGGTCTGGCGCTTCTTGGGCAGGAGGGCGATGATCTTGCGCACATCGTGGATAAAGCCCATGTCGAGCATGCGGTCGGCCTCGTCGAGGACGACGATCTCCACGGTGTCCAGGCGGAGGGAGCCCTCGCCGTGGAGGTCGAGGAGGCGGCCGGGGGTGGCGGTGAGGATGTCGACGCCCCGGGCGAGGGCCTTCTCCTGGGGGTTCTTGCCCACCCCGCCGAAGACGCAGGCCCGGGAGAGGGCCATGTGGCGGCCATAGGCCCCAAAGCTCTCGTTGATCTGGGCCGCCAGCTCCCGGGTGGGGGCGATGACGAGGGCCCGGACGCAGCGGGGGGCAGGCTTCTTCCTGCCCTTGGAGAGGAGCTGGAGCATGGGGAGGGCAAAGGCCGCGGTCTTGCCCGTGCCGGTCTGGGCGCAGCCTAGGAGGTCCCGGCCCTCAAGGAGGCTGGGGATGGTGGCCGTCTGGATGGGGGTGGGGCTCGTGTAGCCCTCCTCGGCGATGGCCTTGAGCAGGGCGTCTTCGAGACCGAGTTGTTCGAAATCAGTGTGGTTCATCGGAATCCTGGGTGGGTGATGTGGCGTGATCGGAAGATGATGTCGCAGGTGGGCTGGTCATGCTTTCAGGATCAACGGCTATAATATACCGTAAAAAACCGGTGTGCGCATAGGGAGGGCAGGAAGCCCCCCAGCCCGGCCCCTGGGCGGGATGGCTCCGCCTGGGCCTGGGGGCGGGAGAACCTAGATCTTCATGCAGAGGTCCACCTCGAAGCGACCCTCGGGGATGGAAAAGCCGAGCTTGATCACCGGCGCGATCGCAGGCCAGCCGATCTTGTGGTTGGGGCCCCGGATCACCACCGGGGGGGCGATCTCGATGTCCAGGCCCTTGAGGGCCGAGGTAGCCTTGCCCGCGATGATATTGGTGAGCTCCCCTACGAGGCCACCCTCGAGCTCCTTCCGCTCCGCATCCGTGCCCACCTCGACCCCCGTGCCCTGGAGGAGGCGGCCTACAAGGTCCTTGGTGATGCGGACGGCCACGACTCCCTGGCCCTGGCCCGCCAGGCCCACGAGGCCCGTGATATCCCAGCCATGGTCGTCGCTGTCCACGAGTAGGGCGGGAGCCTCGGCCTTGGCCTTTAGCCCGAACATGTCATTGAAAGTCTGCTCCGCCGAGGTGCCAAAGGCACGCACGAGCCTCTCGTCCATGAATCCCCCTTTTTGCTTTGCCTTGAGGAAGTACACCGTATAGAATAGGCTCCACAATGGGCGGCAACAAGTGGGACAGGGCGAAATACCTTCTTCTCTCGCTTCCCTTTCTCTGTCTGGCCGCCTGGCTCGTCCGCCTTCCCCTTGCCCTGCCCTCCCTGGTCCTCCCGGAGCGTATCTACCTCTCGCTGGCCGCAGGAGCCTCCCCAGAGGACCTGCGCAAGGCTTCCGCAGGCTGGAAGGAGGCGTTTTTAGTCCTCCCGGACTCCCTTCGCCCCCTGCCGCCCCCGGGCAGCCCCGCCCAGGCCTGGGAAAACCTGGCTTCCGTCCTCCCAGACCAGGCCCAGATTGGCCCGGTGCTTTCCGACCTTGGCGCAGGCCTGCCGGCCCTGAGGCGGGCCAGGCTAAAGGTCGCCGGCCCCCTCGCGGCCGACGAGGTCCGGGCCCTCGCCCGGGCAGCCCGGGAGGCGGGACTTACCCTCGCCCTCGAAACCCTGGATCCAGGCCTCCAGCCTTCTCCGCTTGTGTCCCTATCCTGGCGGACCCGGGCCGGCGCCTCGAGCCTCCCCTTTGAGCTGCTTTTAAGCCCCAAGGCGCGGGTATCCCCTGCCATACGGGTCGGCCTAAGTCCCGGACCGGGCCGGGCCGGGAGGCTCCTCTGGGAGGGAAAGGGCTCCAAGCTGCCCCCGGACCTCGTCCTCCGCCTCGAGGCGGGCCGGGAGGAGCTTTCCAGGGGCATCGACCTCGACCTGGCTCCCGCGGGGTCTGACCCCAAGATAAGGCTCCATCTGGACCTGGGGGCCGGACTTGAGGGGGATGCCAAGGTAGTTGTGATCAGCCAAAGGCCGGGGTCCAGGTCCTGGATCGAGGAAAACTGGGCCGCCCAGAGCCTTGGGCCCGCCGAGGCCGCCCGCAAGGACCTCCTGGCCTACGAGCTGATCG
>JAKPBN010000091.1 GCA_029778945.1 Spirochaetota bacterium | reverse complement strand
ATCGCGAGGCACGGAGTGCCGTGGCAATCTCATTCAAATCAGCCGGGCCAACCGGTTGAGATCGCCACGAGGTCCACGAGCTCCTCGAACAACTCGTCTTTCTCTTCGCTCTCTAGGCCTATCTTGATCCGGCCTGGCGTGAAGACTTGTTGGAGCAGCATGGCGAACCTCCGAGCGCGAGCCCTGACGGGACGGGAAAATTATTTAGTGGTCGTGGTCGCCGGATCGGCCGCGGGCTGGGTGACCGCCGGGGCGGAGGCAGAGGGCTGCCACCACTCGGTATTGGCCTCAGTGCCAAGCTTCTTCTGGGCCGCCGCCTCAAGATTCCCGGAGCTGCTCTTGTTGACCAGGGCCAGGGAAAAGGCGAGGACAAAGAAGAGACCCCCGAGCACATAGGTGAAGCGGACTATCACGCTGCTCGTCCGGGCGCCAAAGGCGCTGGATCCGGCACCGGAGAAGATGCCGCCAAGGCTGTCCGAACCCTCGTCCTGGACGACAACCATGAGGACGAGAAGGATGCTAACGATTACAAAGATGACAAGGAGAACGATTCCGAGTACGCCCATACGCCTTGACCCCACCCTGTTTGTGACGGCTTTAAAAACCCCAAAACTGGGGCCCATCTAGCCTGTATTCGCGTATATTACCGAATTGGTCCAGCCTATGCAAGGAGGGAAGTCACGAATCTAGGCCCGGGGGCCCCCCAGGGGGGCTTGGACGGGGAGAAAAGCCAATAAAAGGGGCGGGTTCCACCGGGAAGCCCGCCCCTCCTAGGCTGGGAACGATAGCCTAGCGGAAGGAGGCTATGGGAACGAAGGTCTCGGCCTTGAGGCTGGCGCCGCCCACCAGGGCCCCGTCTATATTGGGCTTGCCCATGAGGAGGGCAGCGTTGTCGGCCTTGACCGAGCCGCCATACTGGATGCACAGGGCCTTGGCGGCGGCATCCCCGTAGAGTCCCGCCACTTCCTTGCGGATAAACGCATGGACGGCGTCGGCATCCTCGGGGGTGGCGGTCTTGCCGGTGCCGATAGCCCAGACGGGCTCATAGGCGATTGTGACCTTGGCCAGGTCCGCGGCCGACACCCCGGCCAGGCCCTTCTTGACCTGGGTCCCGACGACGGCCTCAAGCTTGCCGCCTTCCCTCTCCTCGAGGGTCTCCCCCACGCAGAGGATGGGCTCAAGCCCGTGCTTGAGGGCAAGAAGCACCTTTTTGTTCACAAGCTCGTCGCTCTCGAGATAGGAGTGGCGCCGCTCCGAATGGCCAAGGATGACGGCCTTGACCCCCAGGTCCTTGAGCATGAGGACCGAGACCTCGCCGGTGTGGGCCCCCTGCTCCTCGGGGCCCATGTTCTGGGCGCCAAGCATGATCGAGGAGCCCTTGAGGACCTCGGCCACCGCGGCCAGGGCGGTAAAGGCCGGGGCCACCAGGACCTTCTCCTTGCAGGAGCCGAGCTTGTCCTTGAGCTCCTTGGCCAGGGCCACAGACTCGGCGACGGTCTTATGCATCTTCCAATTGCCGGCGATAAAGTACGAACGCATGGTCACTCCTTGGTAGCTATGATGCGGAAATCTCGAATCGGGCCCTAGGACCGGCAGACTTCGATGCCGGGGAGTTGCTTTCCCTCAAGAAGCTCAAGGGAGGCGCCGCCGCCGGTGGAGACATGGGACATCTTGTCCGCCAGGCCGAACTTGTTGACCGCGGCCACCGAGTCCCCGCCGCCCACGACGGTCATGGCGCCCCGGCCCGTGGCCTCGGCGACCATCTTGGCCACCTCGCCCGTGCCCTTGGCGAAATTGTCGAACTCGAAGACTCCCACCGGGCCGTTCCATACCACGCTCTTGGCGGCCGCGAGGACGGCCTTGTACTTGGCCAGGGTCTTGGGGCCCACATCCATGCCCATGAGGCCCTCGGGGATGTCGAGGCCGTCCACGGCCATGGCGGCCGCGGCGGCGTCAAAGGCCTCGGAGCAGACATGGTCCACGGGGAGGACGATCTCGACCTTGGCCTTGGCGGCCGCGGCGAGGATCTGCCTGGCGGTGTCCAGCTGGTCGTCCTCGACAAGGGACTTGCCGATCGTGTGCCCCTGGGCCTTGAGGAAGGTATAGGCCATCCCGCCGCCGATCACGAGGGCCGAGGCGTTCTTGAGGAGGGACTCGAGGACGGCGATCTTGGAGGACACCTTGGCCCCGCCGATGATGGCGACCATGGGCTTGGGGGGATTGGTGACCATGGGCTCGAGGTACTTGACCTCCTTCTCCATGAGGAAACCCGCCACCGCGACCTTCATGAACTTGGCTATCGAGGCCGTCGAGGCGTGGTCCCT
>JAKPBN010000058.1 GCA_029778945.1 Spirochaetota bacterium | reverse complement strand
GCGGGACTACTATGCGGCCTTTGCCTCGGGCTACCGCAAGCGTCCGGACCGGCTCAGGGTCAACTGCGCCTGCCCCGAGATAGACGAGGTCACCGCCATCGAGTACCTGATGGGCCTAGCCCACTACTTTGGCATAGAGACGGCCTTTGACGAGTCCCCGGGCAATGCCCGGGCCCTGGTCGAGGCCATAGGCGGCTACCTGGGCCGGGGCTTCCAGGACTTTCTGGCCTAGAGGGAGGGACCATGGCAAAGGCAAAGATCCTGTCGACAGGCCTCTACGCCCCGGGCAAGGGCATTGGCAACGCCGAGCTCAAGACCCTCGCCGGGGTCGAGTTCGACGCCGAGCTGATCGAAAAAGGCCTGGGAATAAGGGAGCGCCACATAGCGAGGCTCCGGGGCCTGGACGAGACCACGGCGGACTTCGCGGAAAAGGCCGCCCGCTCGGCCCTGGCCCAGGCCGGGGTCGAGGCCGCGAGCCTGGGCCTGATCATCGTAGCGACGGACACCCCCGAGTTTATCAGCCCCGCCACGGCGACCCTCCTCCAGGGCCGCCTCCAGGGCGGAGAGATGGCCACCGAGGCCTATGACGTCAACGCCTCCTGCGCGGGTTTTGTCACGGCCCTGGACACCGCCGCGAGGGCCATGGCCACGGACCGGAGCCTCGAATACGCCCTGGTGGTGGGGGTCTACAACATGCCCGCCCTGGTGAGGCCCGGGGACTCCTTTGGCTGGTCGATCTTCGCCGACGGGGCCGGGGCCGTCCTCCTGGGGCGGACCGGGGACGAGGACAGCTCGGGCTATGTCGAGGGGGCCTTCCGCTCCGACGGCACCCAGTGGGACTACATTGGGGTCTATGCCGGGGGCACAAGGCGCCCGGTCACCCCGGCAGTCCTCGAGGCCGGGACCTGGGGCCTTGAGCTCCTCCAGCGCCTTCCAGGGGACCGCAACCTCAAGCTCTGGCCCCCCCTCGTCAAGGCCCTGGCGGCCAAGGCGGGCTGGAGGGTCGAGGACATCAGGCACTTTGTCTTTACCCAGATCAACCGCTCGGTGATCGAGAAGGTCATGGCAGTCCTCGAGAGGCCGATGGAGGACACGACCTGCGTGATGGATCGGTATGGCTACACGGGCTCGGGCTGCCTGCCCATGGCCCTCCACACGGCCCTCGCCGAGGGCCGGATACGCAAGGGCGACCCCGTCGTCCTTGTGGCCAGCGGCGCCGGATTCGCCGTGGGCGCGAACCTATTGGTGCTATAAGGAGACTTAAAGACAATGAACCACCAGGACATCTACAAGGGGAAGCTCATCCCCATCGACGAAGCGGTATCGCATATCGCGAGCGACAACGACGTGGTCGTGGCCCAGGCCGCCTCCGAGCCCCAGGGCTGCATGTCGCGCTTCCACATCGTCGGGGACAGGGTCAAGGACGTGAGGGTCTTCTCCGTCCTCACCCTCAAGGAATACGACTTCTACATGAAGAAGGAGATGAAGGGCCACTTTGAGCTGGCCTCCTGGTTCCATGCCCCGGGATCGAGGGCCGCCCTCAAGGCCGGCACGGGGACGGTCACCTACGTCCCCAACATGCTCCACCGGGCCGCCACGGACCGGATCCACGCCCACAGGCCCGACATCTTCTTTGGCACCTGCACCCCCCCGGACAAGCACGGCTTTGTCTCCCTCTCCCTGGGGGTCACCTACGAGAAGGACATCATCGAGGCCGCCCGCCTCGTCATACTCGAGGTCAACCCCCGCCTGCCCCGCACCTTTGGGGACACCCAGGTCCACGTCTCCCAGGTCGACTACTTTGTCGAGCATGAGCAGGACG
>JAKPBN010000039.1 GCA_029778945.1 Spirochaetota bacterium | reverse complement strand
GTCGCGCATCGCGTCCAGGATGGCCTTGCCGCGGTTGGGGACGATCGCCACCCCTCCCAGCTCGGTCTTGTGGAGGATGGCCGGGCTCATCACCTTGACCACGGCCTTCTCGCCGGGGAAGAAGGAGGCCTTGGAGCCAAGGAGGCCCGCGGCCTCGGCGCTGTCCTTCACAAAGAGGTGGCCGGGGGTGTCAAAGGCCGGCGCCGCGCCGCCTAGCAAGGCTATCTCCTCGAGGAGGGAAAGTCCCTCGATCTCGGTCAGGCTGTCCCTGCCCGCCGCGAGGGCTGCCCGGGGGATCTCAAGCATGGGAGCGCCTTCCTGCCTCGAGGGCCTTCAGGTTGGCGGCCACGACAGCCTCTCCCTTGCGGCCAAAGCTCGCCTTTATGGCTTCCTCGAGCCTCTCGAACGGGAAGGGGAGGCGGTGGGCGGCGGCGCCCACGAGGACCATGTTGGCCGCCCTGGCGTTGCCCGCCTCCCGGGCCAGGCTGTCGGCGTCGAGGACGAGGGCCCCCGGGAGGGACCGGAGCTCCCTTAGGACAAGGTCGATGTCGGGGTAGTCGGGGATGTTGCGCACCGGGGCCATGGCGCTGACGATGGCCGCCCCGGGGGCAAGCCAGGGGAGGTAGCGCAGGGCCTCGAGGGGCTCAAAGGCGAGGAGGAGGCTCGCCCCTCCCTCGGGGATGAGGGGGCTGGCGATCGGCGAGTCGGAGATCCGCAGGTGGGCGAGGACCTCGCCGCCCCGCTGGGCCATCCCGTGGACCTCGGACTGCTTGACCTCGAGGCCCTCGGCCTGGGCGGCCATGGCGATCAGGACGGAGACCGAGATGCCGCCCTGGCCCCCCACGCCGCAGAGGACAATGTCGTACTTCATGCCTTCCTCTCCTTCTTGATGGCCTCGAGGCAGCCCCGCTCGGCGATGATCACCGAGGGCCCCTTGAAGGCGAGCTCGGCCTTGAGGATGGCCACATTCGCCTCGTGGGACCTCTTGTGGGCCTCGAGGATGTGGACATGGGCGGGATCGACCCCGCAGGCCTTGACGATGCCCGCCAGGCGCTCCGAGGGGAGGATGGTGGGCTGGGCCCCGGTCATGCCCGTGGTGGAGTTGTCCAGGATGAGGACCGTCAGGTCCGAGTTGTGCGACACCGCATCGATGAGGTTGGAGAGGCCCGAGTGGTAGAAGGTCGAGTCCCCGATCACCGCGACGGCGGGCTTTAGGCCTGCCTCCGAGGCGCCCCGGGCCATGCCTATGGAGGCCCCCATGTCGACGCAGGTCTCGATGGCCTCGAAGGGGGCCATGGCCCCCAGGGTATAGCAGCCTATGTCGCTGTTGACCGAGTGGACCGGGTAGTCCGCGAGGCCCTCCTTGAGGAAGGCGTAGGAGTCGGCGTGGGGGCAGCCCTGGCAGAGTTGGGGCGGGCGCTTGGGCAGGGGGAGGTCTTTGCAGGCCTGCTGGGCGCGGGGCGCGAGGCCCAGGGCCGGCCTGATGTTGTCCGGGGTGAGCTCCCCCGTCGGCGGCACCTGGCCGCCCAGCTTGCCCTCGATGAGGAGGCCCGTGGGCAGGATGCCCCTCAGGGCCCCCTCCACAAAGGGAGCCCCCTCCTCGATCACGATGAGGCGCCTGACCTTGGAGGCAAGATAGGCGATCGCGGCCTTGGGCATGGGGTAGCGGTCGATGTGGAGGTGCCAGGGCCTCGCGGCCAGCTCGGGGAGGTTCTCCCTCCAGTACTGGAGGGCCAGGCCTGTGGTGATCACCCCGGTGTCGCAGTCCCCGGCCTCGACCCCGGAAAGGCCCTCCCAGCGGGCCTGGAGGGCCTCGTAGCGGGCCAGGGCCTGCTTCCAGAGGCCCCGGGCCGCATGGGGCATCAGGGTCCAGCCCCAGCGGTCCTCGGCCTTGGCCACGGGATTCTGGGCCTTGGGCTCGACAGTGGCCACCCTGGCCCGGGAATGGGCCAGGCGCGTGGTTATGCGAATCATCACGGGCACCCGGAGCTCCTCGGAGAGCTCGAAGGCCTCCCGGGTCTTGTCATAGGCCTCCTGCTGGTCGGAGGGCTCGAGGCAGGGCACTCGGGCAAAGTCCGCGAGGCAGCGGGAGTCCTGCTCGTCCTGGGAGGAGTGCATGCCCGGGTCGTCGGCGACGACGACCACGAGGCCGCCCTTGATCCGGAGGAGGGCGGAGTTGACGAAGGGATCCATGGCCACGTTGAGGCCCACGTGCTTCATCGAGACCATGGTGCGCCTGCCCGCCCAGGAGGCTCCCAGGGCCGACTCGTAGGCCGTCTTCTCGTTGGCGCACCACTGGGCAACGATCGAGGCCGAGCCTCGGGCCACGAGGTCCTGGCAGGATTCCATGATTTCCGTCGAGGGAGTGCCGGGATAGGCGAAGGCCGCCGAGAGGCCCGCGTGGACGGCCCCTAAGGCAATGGCCTCATCTCCCATCAATGTCTCAAATGGCATGTTACCTCCAAGGCTTATCAGCAATGAACTGCTACGATCTTGGCATTTCAGGGGCGTGGGCCCCGCTTCGCGTGGGGGCATGAGGGGCCGCTGCGCGTCCTCCTGCCCCCACGCGGCGCCCCGCCCGCGCTACCTCAATGTCTTGAGCGGTGGCTGGGATTGCCAACCAGGCTTGGCTGGTTCGCATCGCACCATCCGGGGCGTTTCGGCACCGGTGGATGAGGGGGGAGACCTTCCCCCCCCTTAGATCCTCTTAATGATTCTTTTCTCTTCCTCTGTGTCTCATTGTCTCTGTGGCCAAGTCGAAGGAAGCCTAGAAGTACAGCTCGTATTCCTGGGGGACCGGGGCGTTGTAGACGTACTCGGCCTCTTTCTTCTTCATCTCGATCCAGGCGGCGATAAGCTCGTCCGGGAAGACCGGGGCCAGGTAGGCCTTGTCCTTGGCCAGGCCGGAAAGGACGTGGTAGAGGCCCGTGGGAAAGGTGTTCTTGGGCGTTTCCTTGTCCCCGGAAAAGCCCTTCTTGACAGGGTCGAGCCTGCGGGTGATCCCGTCGAGGCCGGCGAGGAGCATGGCGGCGAGAAAGTAATAGGTGTTGGCGGTCGCGTCTCCGGTCCGGAATTCGATGCGGGCCTCGCCCTTCTTGAGATAGCCCGGGATGCGGACCGCGGCGGCCCGGGAGCCCTGGGCAAAGGTGGCGGAGACCGGGGCCTCATAGCCGGGGACGAGGCGGCGGTAGGAGTTGGTCGAGGGGTTGGACCAGGCGAGGAGGGAGCCTGAGAGGGCGTGCTCGAGGACGCCCGCGGTGTAGGCCAGGCCCTCCTCGGATAGCCCATGGAGCCCCTCGCCCGGGAAGATCGACTTGCCGCCCTTCTCGATGAACTGGTGGACGTGCATGCCCGAGCCGGCGATCTTGTACATGGGCTTGGGCATAAAGGTCACGAAGAGCCCGAGCTCGTCGGCGCAGTTCTTGATGATCCACTTGCCCAGGACGACGGCGTCGGCGGCGCGCACCAGGTCCATGAAGTTGAGCTCGATCTCGAGCTGGGCGGCCCCGACCTCGTGGTGGTGGTACTTCACGAGGATGCCCGCGGCCTCCATGGCCTCGACGGCCCGGTTGCGCAGGAGGCCGTACTTGTCCTCTGGGCCCATGCGGTGGTAGCCCTTGGAGAGGCCGAAGCGGGGGGTGTCCTCGTAGTCCGCCCCGATGCCCTCGGCGCTCTGGACGGAGTACCAGGAGTGGTCGACGGTGGTCGAGTAGGCCACGTCGTCAAAGACATAGAACTCAAGCTCGACGAGCATCTTGGCGGCCTCGCCGATGCCCGAGGCCTTGAGGACGTCGATGGCCCGGGAGGCGACGGTGCGGGGGTACTGGGCAAAGGGCTCGCCGTCCGTGGTCATCACGTTGCAGAAGGCGTGGAGGGTCACATAGCCGTCCTTGTCCTCCACAAAGGCCGTGGTGAGGTCGGGGACGGCGACCATGTCGGACTTGTGGACCTGGGCAAAGCCAAAGTTGGAGGCGTCGAAGCCTATGCCGTTCTTGAGGACCTTTTCCGTCGCATAGCTGCGGGGCAGGGCCACGGAATGGAGCTGGCCGGCGACGTCGACCACGAGGAAGGAGAGGTAATCGATGGTTGAAAGGTCACCGGAATAGGCGGAAAGTTTCATCTGCTTCTCCTTGGGAAGGCGCAAGCCCGGGAGGCCCGGGGAGGGGCGCCTGTTTCGCTGCAAAAGGCCCAAATCCAGCCAGAAAAGAGCCTAGGCAATACTAGCCTTGGATTGGGTATGTGGCAATATGCGAAATGATGGTTTCATAAAATGAAACGAGCATCGGGCCCCGCTGACCCTGCTGTCTCCACAAGCCAGGAGGGATTATACTTAGGCCATGAAAAACAAGGCTCCGGCCATCCTTGCCCTCGGGATCCTAAGCCTCCTAGGCCAGCCCAAAGTCACCTGGGCCGAGGAGGCTTCCCGCAAGCCCAGGATTGCCCTGGTCCTCTCCGGGGGCTCGGCCTTTGGCATCGCCCATGTCGGGGTCCTCGAGGAGATCGAGGCCGCGGGCATACCCATCGATATGGTCGTGGGCACCTCCATGGGCTCCATAGTGGGGGGCTTGTACGCCTCGGGCTATTCCCCTGGAGCCATGGCCGACATCCTGGCCGACCTTGACTGGACGGGAGTGTTTTCGGACAACCGGGCCTCCGCGGGGGACCGCTTCCAGCGCCGGGTCCGCTCCTCCTATTCCCTTCGCCTGGGGATCGAGGGAAGGGGCCTCGAATTCGGGGAGGGCCTGATCGCCGGCCAATCTATCTTGAGCCTCTTCACAAGCCTGACCGCCCATATCCCCCGCCTGGCCAGCTTTGACAGTCTTCCCGTGCCCTACCGCGCCGTGGCCACCGACCTCATGAACGGGGACAAGGTGGTCCTGGGCTCGGGCTCCATCGCCGAGGCGATGCGGGCCTCCATGTCCATCCCCGGGCTTTTCAGGCCCTATGAGATCGATGGCCGGATCCTGGTGGACGGCGGAGTCGTGGACAACCTGCCCGTGGATGTGGCCCGGGCCCTGGGCGCCGACCTGGTCATAGCCGTGGAATCCCGGGGGGCGGCCCCCACAGATCCGGCCCAGCTAAAAAGCCCCGTCGCCATCGCTGCCCAGACCGCCAACCTCATGATCCTCCAGAACATGGGGCCCTCCCGGGCCCAGGCCGACCTCTTTATCCAGTGCGACCTCCGAGGCTTTACCACCGCGAGCTACCAGGACGCGGACCGGCTTATCCAGCGGGGCAGGGAGGCCGGCCAGGCGGCCCGACCCCGCCTTCTCGAGCTAGCCCGGCGGATCTCGGCCTCCCGGCCCCTGGTCCTGCCCGAGGAGGAGCCCAACCGAAGGGCCCTGGCCCAGATTCCAGCCCTCGCCGGCCTTGAAGTGTCCGGGGGTGCCCCCGCCGATGAGACCCTGGCTCGGAGCGCTTTCGCTCCCCTCCTGGGCCGGTCGGCCAGCCGGGATGAGCTCAAGGCCGCCATCGACGCCGTCTATGCCACGGGCAGCTTTGATCTCGTGAAGTTCGGTGTCGAGGCCAGGGCCGATGGGGCTAGGGGAAGCCTTAGCCTTGTGCCCGACCTTTCCTCCGACCGGGCCCTCTTCCTGGGCCTGGACTATAGCGGGACCTATTCCTCCGAGTATTCCTCCTCCTTCGGCCTGGGCACGGCCCTCTTTCTCCAGGACCTCTGGGGCCAGGACTCCTCCCTCCTTGTCACGGCCAATTTCGTGAATTCCCTCCGCCTCGGGGCGACCTGGTTCCAGGGCCTGGGACCCTTCTATTTCCAGCCCTGGCTGGACTATTCCTCGGACTACGATGCCCTCTCCTTCTCCTCGACCGGGGTTGTCCTGGGCAAGCACTACCGGAGCGCCGGGGCAGGGCTCTGGGCGGGCCTGGCCCTGGGCAGGGACTCCGACCTGGTCCTGGGCTATGCCTTCCAGGGGATAGCCTCTCAGGACTTTGCGGACACGGCCTTCCACCCCCTTTCCTCATTGCGGGCCGCGGTTTTCCTGGATGGCCGGGACGCAAGCGCCTTTCCCGAGAAGGGCCTGCTCTTCTCGGGCGGCGCTACCCTGGCCGGCGGCTTTTTAGGAGGCGAAATCTCCTACTTTCAGGCCGAGTTGGGCCTGGATGCGGTATTCCGCACGGGTCCGAGGGATAGCCTGGGCTTGGCCCTTTTTGCGGGGACCGACCTGGCTGGCCTAGCCCCAGGCTTTAGCCCGGTTCCCTCATCCTTCTATTCGAGCCTCCGGCGCCCGGGCATGTTCTACAGGTTTTCAGCCTCCGCGCCGGAAATCCAGGGCGACCATGCCCTGGGCCTGGGCCTGAAATGGCGACGCCGGATAGCCCGGATTAACCCACTATTCGGCCGGGTCTATCTCTTTGCCAACGCCAGCCTGGGCCTTTCCGCCCTTCAGGGGGATCGTCTGGCCTCCCTGCCCCTCCTCTGGTGCGCCTCGGGGGGCCTCCAGGTCAGGCTTAGCCCCAGCCTGGGCCTCCAGTTGGCCGGGAGTTTAGGGCGCTCGGAAACTTCGGCCCTAGGCCTGGCCCCGGCCCTGAGCCTGGAATTGGGGTCTTTCCTGCAAAGACCCGAGGATAGGCGCTAAAGCTCCATTGACTTAAGTCCCCAGTCCAGTGTAATTTTGCCTTCGCTTGCCCGGATGGTGAAATTGGCAGACACGCTAGATTCAGGTTCTAGTGCCGTAACTGGCTTGGGGGTTCAAGTCCCCCTCCGGGCAGAAAGAAAAAGGCTCGCCGCAAGGCGGGCCTTTTCGTTTCGATAGGCCCGGAGGGGGACTTGAAGCGTAGCGCGCGCCGAGCGAAGCGAGGGAAAGCGTCCAGGATGGACGCGGCAGCGCCCGAAGCCGGGCTGGAGCGGCGAGACAGGATGTCGAGCCGCGGAAGCCAAGTC
>JAKPBN010000016.1 GCA_029778945.1 Spirochaetota bacterium | reverse complement strand
CCGGGATAGGATTGGACGATATTCCAAGATCGCCATTTTCCTCATTCCGGTGCGGCGAGTCCCAACCGCCCAATCCAATACCGAGTCCTGTGTCGACAAAGGAGCCCGTCCGTCATGTCCGCACGAACATTCAAGGGTGGAACCCATCCACCTGAGAGAAAAGAACGCACTAGCGGCCTGCCAATCGAAGAGGTGCGCGGGATCAAGGCCGTAGCCACCCCGGTAAACCAGCACTTTGGCGCCCCCCTGAGCCCCCTGGTCTCGGCCGGGGACAAGGTGGTCCGGGGCCAGAAGATCGCCGATGCCGAGGGGAGGATGACCGTCCCTGTCCACGCCTCGGTGAGCGGCACGGTCAAGAAGATCGAGGCCCGCACCCAATCCAACAATGCCGAGGGTCCCTGCATCCTGATAGACGCAGATCCCGATCAGTCCCAGACGGCTTTTATGCCCCCCCTGGACGGCTTTTCCTGTACCAAGGAAGAGGCCCTTTCCCGGATCCGTGAGGCAGGCCTCGTGGGCATGGGCGGCGCAGGCTTCCCCGTCCATGTAAAGCTCGCCCCGTCCAAGCCCATCGATCTTGTGATCGCGAATGGAGCCGAGTGCGAGCCCTACCTCACCATCGACGAGAGGGTGATGATCGAGCGTCCCGGTGACCTTGTGGAGGGCGTGGCCCTCACGATGCGCATTGTCGGGGCCGCCAAGGGCATTATCGCGATCGAGGAGAACAAGGCCCATGTGGTGGGCAACCTGGCCGCCCAGGTCGCCTCCCGCTCCCACGGCCTGGACATCTCCATAATGATCCTCAAGACCAAGTACCCCCAGGGCGGGGAGAAGATGCTCATCTCCGCCGTCACCGGCAAGGAAGTCCCCTCCGGTGGCCTTCCCATGGATGTGGGCTGCGTGGTCCAGAACATTGGCACCCTCCTGGCCATGGTCGAGGCCTTTAGCCTAGGCAAGCCCCTTATCGACCGGGGCTTTACCGTCGCTGGGGCGGCCTGCGCCACTCCCAAGAACCTGGTGGTGCCCATCGGCACCCTTGTCTCGGACCTGGTGGGCCTCGGGGCCCTGTCCATCGACGACGGCGCCCTCAAGCGGGTCATCTACGGCGGCCCGATGATGGGAACCTCCGTGCCCCACTATGCCATTCCGGTCCAGAAGAACACCTCCGGCGTCCTCCTCATGGACGGCAAGGAAGCCCTCGCCTTTGCCGAGGGAACCTGCATCCGCTGCGGGCGCTGCATGAAGGCCTGCTCCTGCAAGCTCTCCCCGGCCCTCCTTAACTCGGCCATCGCGGCCGGGGCCTGGGCCGAGGCCGACGCGATCGGCCTCCTGGACTGCGTCGAGTGCGGAACCTGCAGCTATGTCTGCCCCGCGAGGGTCCAGCTCGTCCAGCGCTTCCGGGTGGGCAAGCAAACCCTCCGCACCATCAAGATGAAGGAGGCCCAGCGTGCCGGCAAATAAGCTCCTCCTATCCTCGAGCCCCCACTTCTTCAGCGCCGCCACGACACGCAAGATCATGCTCGCGGTGATCATCGCCCTGGTGCCCTCGACTATCTACGGAGTCTATCTCTTTGGCTTTAGCGCCCTCCTCGTGGTCCTGGCCTCGGTGCTTGGCGCCGTGGGCTCCGAATGGCTTTTCCGCCTGGCCACAAAGCAGGAGAGCCATCTTTCGGATTGCTCCGCGGTGGTGACGGGCCTCCTTTTAGCCCTCATCCTGCCGCCCTCCATCCCGGTCTGGATGGCTTTCATGGGAGCCGCCGTCTCCGTGGTGGTGGCCAAGGAATTCTTTGGCGGCCTGGGGATGAATCCCTTTAACCCCGCCCTCATAGGCCGGGCCTTCCTCCTTATGTCCTTTCCCGCCCCCATGACCACCTGGCATAGGCCCCTCCAGGGCCTCGTGGACGCCGCCTCCGGGGCTACCCCCCTCAATATCCTCAAGACCGGCGGGAGTCTTGCGGACGTCGCCTCCTCGGTGGGCGCCTCGAACGCAGGGGGGCTCTACTGGCAGCTCTTCCTGGGCAACCGCTCAGGCTCCCTGGGAGAGACCTCGATCCTCCTCGTGACCCTCGGCGGCCTCTTCCTGATCGCCACCGGGGTGATCCAGTTTGTGGTGCCCCTGGCCATGCTGGCCTCGACGGCCCTCTTTTCCCTGGCCGTGGGCATGGATCCCCTCTTCTCGCTCCTCTCCGGCGGCGTGGTGTTCGGGGCCTTCTTTATGGCCACCGACTATGCGACGAGCCCCCTCACGGTCAAGGGCAAGATACTCTACGGGGCAGGCATAGGCCTCGTCATCGTCCTCATCCGCCGCTTTGGCGGCTTCCCCGAGGGCGTGACCTACGCCATCCTCATCATGAACATGCTCACCCCCTTCCTCGACAGGCTCAGGACAAAGAAATACGGCTATGTAAAGCCCAGGAAGCCCGCCCCACCCAAGGATGGGAGCCTCTCCAAGGCGGGGGTGTCCAAATGATCAAGCAATACCTCAAGCTCGGCCTTATCCTCGCGGCCTTCTCGGTGGTGGCCTGCGTGGCCTTGGCCTTTGTCTACGGCGCCACGGTGGACCGCATCGAGGCCCAGGCCGGCATCCAGCTCAAGGCCTCCCTGGCAAGCCTTTTTCCCGAGGCTGACGACTTCAAGGACATCAGCTCCGAGCTCCCGGCCCTGGCGGGAGAGAGCAAGCTCCTCACGGCCTATGCGGCCACCCAGGGCGGCAAGATCCTCGGCGTGGCCGTAAAGGCCTCCGGGCCGAGCTACGGCGGACCCTCGGTGGTGCTGTCGGGCCTTGGCATCGACAAGGTTCTCAAAGGCGTCCGCATTCTTGAGATCAAGGACACCCCCGGCCTCGGCCTCAACGCCACCAATCCAGGCTACTACGTGAACAAGGCCAAGAAGCTTACCTTCCCGGGCCAGTTCACGGCCAAGGCCCTCACCGATGGCTTTGTCGTCAAGAAGGATGTGGATTCCATAACCGCCTCGACGATCACCTCAAAGGCCCTCACGGCTATCATCAAGGCTTCGGCGGATTCGGCCTCGGCCTGGCTTGACTCCAAGGGAGGGATGTGAGATGAAGCGCCTCTGGAAGATATTCGTGGCGGGGCTCGTCACCGAGAATCCCCTCCTCATGCTGATGATCGGCCTCTGCTCGGCCCTGGCGGTGACCACCTCGGTCTCCAACGGCCTGGGCATGGGCCTGGCCATGACCTTCGTGCTCCTCTTCTCGGAGATCATCATCTCTGCCTTCAAGAAGGCCATACCCAACTCGATCCGCATGCCGATCTTCATCATCGTCATCGCCGCCTTCACGACGATCATCGACTATGTGATGCAGGCCTACTTTCCCGAGCTCTCGAAGAGCATGGGCGTGTTCATCCCCCTCATCGTGGTCAACTGCATCATCATGGGCCGGGTCGAGGCCTTCTCCTACAAGAAGGGCATCCTGGACTGCGTGGCCGACTCCTTTGGCATGGGCCTGGGCTATACCTGGGTCCTCGTGGGGATCGCGGCCGTCCGGGAGATCCTGGGCAATGGCACCTTCGCCGGGCTCCAGGTCTTGCCTGACTCCTACCAGCCCATACTCTTCTTTACCCTCTCCCCGGGCGGCTTCCTAGTTTTCGCCCTCTTTATCTCCTTTAACATCTGGCTCAAGGGTCGCATGAACCGGCCCAAGGCCAAGGCCCAGGATTCGGCCAAGGGAGCCGCAGCATGACCAAGATCTTCCTAATCGCCCTGCTTATAAACAACGTCGTCCTCATGCGCTACCTGGCCCTCTGCTCTTTCATAGGCATGACGAGCGATGTGGGCCAGTCCGTGGGCATGGGCTTTGCGGTGACCTTCGTGACGGTCCTCGCCACCGCCGTGACCTGGCCGCTCTACACCTTTGTGCTCGTGCCCCTCAACCTCGTCTTCCTCAAGATCCTGGTCTTTATCCTGGTGATCGCCTCCCTGGTCCAGCTCGTGGAGTACTACCTGAAGAAGAATGTTCCTGGCCTCTATGCGGCCATGGGCATCTACCTTCCCCTGATCACGACCAACTGCGCCATCCTCGCGGTCACCTTCGAGAACATCTCGAACAATTACTCCTTTATCGAGTCCATTGTGTACTCGGTGGGCGTGTCTGCGGGCTATCTCCTGGCCATGGTCCTCCTCGCGGGGGTCAGGATCAGGATCCGCAACTCCAAGGTGCCCAAATTCCTCGAGGGGACTCCCATCCTCTTCGTGTCGACCAGTCTGATCGCGATCGCCTTCATGGGCTTCGCGGGCCTGATAAAGTAAGGGGGAGGGAAGATGCTTACCCTGATTCTCATCACCCTTGGCTTCTCCCTCGCCCTCGCCCTTATCCTCGGCTTTGCCCTGGGCTTCTTCCAGGAGAAGTTCAAGGTCGAGCGGGATCCCCTGGCCGACGAGGTCAGGGCGGCCCTGCCCGGGGCCAACTGCGGAGGCTGCGGCTTTCCCGGCTGTGATGGCTACGCCGAGGCCGTGGCCAAGCGGGTCGCCCCGCCCAACAAGTGCACCGCCGGCGGCGCCAATACCGCCGAGGCCGTGGCGAAGCTGATCGGCTCGGACGCCAAGGCCGAGGACCTGATCTCGGTACTTCTCTGCGGCGGCACCGTGGCCAAGGCCTTGCCCAAGGGCGACTATGTAGGCGTCAAGACCTGCAAGGCCGCCAAGCTGTCCACGGGCTCGGTCAAGGCCTGTGCCTGGGGCTGCCAGGGCATGGGGGACTGCGTGGCGGTCTGCAAGTTTGACGCCCTCCACATGGGTGAGGACGGACTGCCCCACGTGGACCTCGACAACTGCACGGGATGCGGCATGTGCCAGGCCGAGTGCCCCCAGAAGCTCTTTGCCCTTGTGCCCCGGTCCCGGAAGGGCTCGGTGGTGATCTGCTCCAACCGCAACCTGGCCAAGGCCCAGGTGATCAAGGACTGCAAGGCCGGCTGCATCAAGTGCGAGGCCTGTGTGAGGGCCTGCCCCGAGCAGTGCATCACGATGCAGAACGGGATCCCCGTG
>JAKPBN010000001.1 GCA_029778945.1 Spirochaetota bacterium | reverse complement strand
GGCCTGGATAGGCCCCATAGCCATCCTGTCCCTCGGCACCGCCTCCTGCGTCGTGTTTACCGCCTTTGTCCCGCCCGTCCTCGACCCGGGCCTGGCTTCCCGCCTCCCCCTGATCGGCGGCCTGCCCGGCGACCTCCCGGTCTATTGGCTGCGCTTTATCCTCTCCTTCCTCCTCCTGGGCCTCCTCCCCCTGGGCATGTCCCTCCTCCTTCGCCTGCGGCCCCGGGACCTGGGCCTCGACCTCGGCACCCCCCTGCTCCGGAAGCCCCTCTACTGGGCATTGATACCAGTTGCGATTATCATCGGCGCCGTGGGCGGGGCTTCCCCCGGCCTGGCCTCCTACTACCCCTATTCCCGGGACCTGGTGGGCCGCGTGGCAAGCCAGGGCCTCCTGCCCTTCCTGGGCCACTTTGGGGCTTATTTTTTCCTGTATTACCTTCCCTGGGAATTCTTTTTCCGGGGCTTCCTCCTCCTGGGCATCCTCTCATGGGTGGACAGGGCCGCCGCCCGGACCAGCCCCCTCCCGGCCGGCCCGGCCGAGCCCCTCCTCCTCCTGGCCCTCGTCCTCTTCCAGACTATGCCCTCGGCCATGCTCCATGTCGGACATCCCCTCATGGAGCAGCTGAGCGCCATCCCCGCCGGCCTGGGCTTTGGCCTATTGGCCTGGAGGACCCGGTCCATCCTGCCGGGCCTCCTCATCCACGCCTCGATGGGCCTCGGGACGGATCTCTTCATAGTGCTTAAGGCTTCGGGCTACCTCGGATGAGGCCCCGCGGGAGAATCCTCGTCACCGGGGCCTCGGGCTTTATCGGCGGCCACATCTGCCCGGCCCTTCTCAAGGATGGCTGGCAGGTTCGGGCCCTCTACCGGCGCCCCGTCCCGCCCCCGGACCTGGCCGCCCTCGCACAGGCCTCCCAAGGGAGGCTCGAGCCTTTCAATGCCGACCTGGGGGACCGGGCGGCCGTGGCCCGGGCCGTGGCCGGGGTGGACACCGTCCTCCACGTGGCCGCCCTGGCCTCGGACTGGGGACCCTACGAGGATTTCCTTCGGAGCAACTTCGAGGCGACCCTCGGCCTTGTCGAGGCGGCCCGGAAGGCCGGGGTCGGCTATTTTGTCTACATCAGCTCCGCCGTCGTGAGCGGCTTTGGGCCCCATGAGGAATCCACCGAGGAGGGCCCCTATTATCCCCTGAAGTACCCCTACCAGACCACCAAGAGCCAGGCCGAGGCCTATGTCCTTTCCCAGGACTCCCCGGGCTTCCGGACCCTCGCCCTGCGACCCTGCAATGTCTATGGTCCCGGGGACCGGACGAGCACCTATGCCATGTACGAGGCTATCCTGTCCGGGGTCTTTGGCTGGATTGGCTCGGGCAAGGCCTACACCTGTCCCATCTATATTGACGATCTCTGCGCGGGCATCCTGGCGGCCCTCCACCATGAGGAAGTGGGAGGCGAGGCGATCATCCTCACGGACGGCCAGAAGGTAAGCTGGAAGGACTATGTGGAAGCGATGTACCGGGCGCTAGGGTCCAGGAGGCAGCCCCTCGGCCTTCCCGTCCCCCTGGCCTATCTGGGGGCCTGGCTCCTGACCCTTGGGGCCAGGCTTCTAGGCCTGAGGAAAGCCCCGCCCCTTACCCTGTACCGGGTCGAGCAGGGCTCCCAGTCCTACCATTTCTCGAACGCGAAGGCCCGGCGCCTCCTGGGCTTTGAGCCCAAGGTCTTCTACGAGGAGGGCCTGGCCAGGACGGCCGAGGCCTTCCTGGCCGAGCGAGGCAGGAAGGAGTCTCTCTGAAGGGACTTGGGCCGGTCGGGGCGGATATTGACCCCGCGCCGGTTCCCGATATACCTTCTGTGCCATGATAACCTCGAACGAACTGCGCCGCAAATACATCGATTTCTTCAAGTCCAAGGGCCATGCCGAGATCTCCGGGAAGTCCCTCATCCCCGAGAATGACCCCACCGTCCTCTTTACGACCGCGGGCATGCACCCCCTCGTGCCCTATCTCCTGGGGGAGCCCCATCCCGCGGGCAAGCGCCTCACAGACTACCAGAAGTGCGTCCGCACCGGGGACATCGACGAGGTCGGCGATCCCGCCCACCTCACCTGCTTTGAGATGCTGGGCAACTGGTCCCTGGGGGATTACTTCAAGAAGGAATCCATCGCCTTTTCCTATGAGTTCCTGATCTCCAAGGACTGGCTCGCCCTCGACCCCAGGATGATCTCCGTGACGGTCTTCGCGGGGGACGAGAACGCCCCCCGGGACGAGGACTCCGCGGGCTTCTGGAAGGCCGTGGGCATGCCCGAGGACCGCATAGCTTACCTCCCCGCCAGCGACAACTGGTGGGCGGCCGGCCCCACGGGCCCCTGCGGCCCGGACACGGAGATCTTCTTCTGGGTGGGCGGTGGCCTGCCCCCCGCGGGCTCCAACAAGGGCACGGATCCTGGCAATTGGATGGAGATCTGGAACAACGTCTTCATGCAGTTCAACCGGGTGGACGAGAAAACCCTTGTGAAGCTTCCCGCCCAGAACGTGGATACCGGGATGGGCCTCGAGCGCACAACCACCATCCTCCAGGGCAAGACGAGCGTCTACCAGACCGAGGTCTTCCAGCCCATCATCGCCGCCATCTGCGCCTCCGCCGGGGGCTATGTCTACGGGGCGGATCCCGAGAAGGACCGCTCGGTCCGCATCGTCGCCGACCACATAAGGTCCTCGACCTTTATCATCGGCGACCCCAAGGGTGTCCTGCCCTCCAACGTAGGCGCGGGCTATGTGCTCCGGCGCCTGCTCAGGCGGGCTATCCGCCACGGCCGCAAGCTGGGCATCGAGGGCAGCTTCCTCTCCGGCCCGGCCACCGTGGTCATCGACAATTTCCAGCTGGCCTATCCCGAGCTGGCGGACAACCGGGCCAAGATCCTCGAGGCCCTGGTCGCGGAGGAAAACAAGTTCCTGGAGACCCTCAAGACCGGGGAGCACGAGTTTGAGAAGATGCTCCCCAACCTCCTCAAGAACCCCCAGAAGATCATGTCCGGCCGCCTGGCCTTCAAGCTCTACGACACCTACGGCTTTCCCATCGAGCTCACCGAGGAGCTGGCCGCCGAGAGCGGCATGAAAGTCAACCGCGAGGAATTCGACGAGGCCTTCAAGAAGCACCAGGAGCTTTCCCGGGCCGGGGCCGACCAGCTCTTCAAGGGCGGCCTTGCGGACCACTCCGAGGTGTCCACCAAGTACCACACGGCGACCCACCTCCTCCAGGAGGCCCTCACCCGGGTCCTGGGTCCCCATATCGCCCAGAAGGGCTCCAACATCACGACCGAGCGCCTGCGCTTTGACTTTTCCCACACCGCCCCGGTGACCAAGGAGGAGCTCGAGAAGGTCGAGGCCCTGGTCAACGAGCAGATCGCCCGGGACCTCCCGGTGACCATGGAGATCATGAAGCTCGAGGAGGCCAAGGCCTCGGGCGCCCGGGCCCTCTTTGGGGAAAAGTACGAGGAGAACGTCAAGGTCTACACGATGGGCGACTTCTCCAAGGAAGTCTGCGGCGGCCCCCACGTGGAGCGCACCGGCCTCCTTGGGAAGTTCCGCATCCAGAAGGAGCAGTCCTCGGCCGCCGGGGTGCGCCGCATCTACGCCGTCCTGGAATAGGACGCGGCTCTGGAGGCCTAGGCGCCAGGCTCGAGGGACCGGAGGACCTGGGTCGCCAGGCCTCCATCCTCCCGCAGCCTGCGGATCAGCCAGGGGCCCTGCATCCTCTCCCCCTCCCACCAGGCCTCCCGGGCAAACCACTCGAGGCCCTCAAGGAATTCCTCTTCGTCCCGCGGGCGGAACTGCATGAAGAGATAGCTGCCCGGGGGGATGGCCCAGGGGCTGCCCTGGCTTTTCATAGCCCTGCCCCCGTGGCCATGGAAGGCGGGGAGGGCCAGGGGCAGGGCCAGCCTAGGGCCGTCATCGGGATCAAAGTGGATGAGGCCTCCTTCCGCGAAGACAAAGAGCTCCTCCATCCCCTCGACGAGGTCCTCGGGGGCGGCGAAGAGGGCCGAGGCGCCTATGGGCGGATTCTCGAGGCCCAGGAAGGGGAGGGGGGCGTGGAGGCGGAGGGTCAGGAGGTTCAGCTGGGGCATGGCCCATGATGGCCGGAGCCCCCGGAGCTAGGCAAGCCCCTCGGAGATCTAGTCCCCCCTCGCCCGCAGCCCCCCAAGGTCATAGATGAGGATCTCCCCCCTCCCGGTCTCCAGGTAGCCCTCCTGCTCCAGGGTCCGAAGGGCCCGGTTGACCGTCTCCCGGGCCAGGCCTGCGGCCTCCGCCAGCCCGGCCTGGGTTATGGCCAGGCGGATAGTCTCCGTCGGGCCCGGCCCGGCCAGGCCAGCCAGGGTCCGGGCTACCATGCCCTCGGCCCCCAGGGGCATGAGGAAGCCATGGAGGAGGTAGTTTTCCCGGGCCAATTCCTCGAGGACGAGGCCCTTGAACTCGCCTTCCCGGAGCAGCTCAAAGAGGTTAAAGCGGCTATAGCGCCTGAGCCTCGTCCCCTCGAGGGCCAGCACATCGAGGAGGCAGGGCAGGCCCAGGTAGGCCTCGGTGAGGCCGAGCCAGGAGCCCGGGCCCGCCTCCCCCACGGCCGCCGACTCCTCTCCCTGGATGCGCAGCTTCCGGAGCCGCCCCGAGAGGACAAGCCAGGCCGCCTCGGCCTCGTCCCCCTGGTAGTAGAGGGCCTTGCCGGCCCGGAGCTCCCGCTCGGGGCCGTAGCGGGCCAGGAGCTCAGCGAGCCTGGGAGAAGCGCTCATGGCGTTCCAGGACCTTGGTGTGGGCATAGAGGGCCCGGGCCGCATAGACGAGGTGGATCGAGCCCTGGGGCGAGGCAAGGCCCACGAGGGCTATCATCTCATTGGCTAAGAGTCCTTCCTGGCTCCCGGGCCTGGCCCGACCCGCCTCATCCGCAGGCTGGAAGTCCCAGACCGGGGGAGCCTCGAGCTCCTGGGCCGGCCCGAAGCTCGCATCCGTGAGCAGCCTCCAGGCCGACCTCAGGGCCGAGAGCACGAGGGCCGGATCGAGGTCCCCAAGCCCGCCCTCCAGGTCGAGGAAGACGGCCTTGTCCCCCAGCCTTGCCTCCTCGTCGGCGGTGAGGCGCTCGGTCCGGTCCACAACGTCCTGGCCGAGGGGGTAGAGGGCCCCCGAGGGCTCGACAAAGGCCCGGCCTGTCCGCCGGGGCCAGATCCCCCTCTCATAGTCCCTCTCCGGCCGGCCAAAGCTGGTGGTGTAAAGGCGTCTGGGCCCGGCCTTCCGGGCCGCCCTTTCCTCGATCCACTCCCCCCAGGTCATCTGGTCGACCAGTCTGAGCTCAAGGCCCTCGGCCTGGGCCGAGCGGCGGCCCAGGTCCTCGGCCACCCTCCGGTGCAGGCCCTCGAGGGCGTCGATGCAGCGGCGGGTAAAGCGGTCGGGCTTGCGGAAATCGTATAACTTGATCTGCCCTGGACCTTTCCGGGGGCCCAGGTAGGCCCCGGTGGAGAAGTCCTCGATCCCTACCGGAACCGTGGTCCCCCCAAGGCCCTGGGGCAGGCCCGGAGGGAGGACTTCGTCGAGGAGGATCCCCAGGGCCTCCCCGTCGACCAGGGCCCGGCCCCGGCCAGCGGCCAGGCCCGCGATCCGGAGGGTGACGGGACAGGGGGCATCCACGGGGCTGTCCAGGGAGAGGATCGATCCCCCCGAGGCCGGGACCAGGTCGGCGAGGCTGTAGGTGGCCTGGCCGCAGACGAGCTCGAAGGGCAGGAGCTCCGCAAGGCCCGCCCCGCGCTGGGGCTCCGGGGCCTCCCTGGCCTCCCGGTCGAGGCCGGAGACCCGGAAGCCAAAGAGGGCAGGGTTATCCCCCAGGACATAGACCTCGCCCCGGGCCAGATGGCGGCCTTCGAGGCAGAGTTCGGCCCCGTCTCCGGCCAGGGTCTGGCCCCTCAGGGTCCCGCCGACCTCAAGGTGGCTGGCTTCCCAGGCGGAGAGCCAGCCCCGGGCAAAGACAATCTCAAGGCGGGCCGGCGCGGCAAACAGTGGATCCATCGTTCCTCCTCGAGACGGGGTCCTCGCCCCATCTCTAGGAGTAGCCTAGGCCACCTTTCGCCGCAAGCCAGTGAGGCCCGATTGTGACAGACCCTCACTGAGGCTGGGGCTGGGCCGGGAGCCGGCCTCTTCCTCGAGACTAAAGAAGGCGAGGGCATCTCCGAGGGCCCTGGCCTGGACCGAGAGCTGCTCCGCCGATGCGGCAAGCTCCTCCGAGGCCGAGGCGTTCTGCTGGACCACCGTGTCCAGCTGGGTGACGGCCTGGCTCACCTGGGTCGCTCCGGCGCTCTGCTCCGACCCGGCAGCGGCTATCTCCTGCATGAGGTCGGCAGTCCGGCGGATCGCGGGCACCAGGGTCTCCAGGGTCTTTCCTGCCTTTTCCGCGGTGGCGACCGAGGAGCCCGAGAGGGCCGCGATCTCGCTGGCGCTCTTGGCCGATCTCTCGGCAAGCTTCTTGACTTCCTGGGCGACGACGGCAAAGCCCCGGCCGGCCTCCCCGGCCCGGGCGGCCTCGATGGCAGCGTTGAGGGCAAGGAGATTGGTCTGCCGGGCTAGCTCCCCGATCACGGAGATGCTCTCAGTTATGGTCTTCATGGCCAGGACGGTCTCGGCCACAGCCTTGCCTCCTTCTTCGGCGGCAATGGCGGCCGCCCGGGCCGTGGCCTCCGTGGCCAGGGAGGACTCCTTGGTCTGCTCGATGCTCGAGGCCATCTCCTCCATCGAGGCGGAGACCTCCTCGGAGTTGGCTGCCTGCTCCGATGCTCCTTGGGCAAGGATCTGGGCCGAGGCGTTTATCTGCCCGCTCCCCGCGTCCACTCCGGCCGCGGTTTCCTGGATAGCCTGGACGACCTTACTTAGCCCGGACATCATGGCCGCCAGGGCGGCCGCGGCCCCCACGAGCTTTCTCCCCTTTGCCAGGTCCAGGTCAAGCTTGCCCTGGGCCAGGCGGTCCGCCAGGACCTTGATCTCCTGGGGCTCCATTCCCAACTGGCGCAGGACCGAGGCGGTGATGAATACGGCCACCAGGGAGGCGAGGGCGAGGCCGGCCAGGACTGTCGCGGCAAGGACAAGAAGGGTAGACCTGGCCTGGGCGGCATTCGCCGCCTCGGTGTTCCTCCCCACGCCCACCTTGGTCTGCACGAGGCGGTCGATGCTCCCCTGGGCCTCGAGGGCCGCCTGCTTGCCCTCCCCAAGGAGGATGGACCTGGCCTCGGCATATCTTCCCTGGTCCGCAAGGCCAAGCATTGTGTCAAGACGGGACGCATAGGTCTTCCAGGAGACCAGGAAAGCCGCATGGTCTGCCTTGCCCTGGGCGGTCAGGAGGGTCGTGCCCACAGAGGCCGCGGCGGTCTCGAGCTCGGTCCTGAGGGCCGCGATGGTGGCCACGGCGGCCTGGCGCAGGGCCGGATCCTGGACTTCAATGGCGTCCCTTAGGTTGATCCGGATCCGCTGGAAGCTCTCTGTCACGGTGATGAGGTCGGCCAGGGGGATGGCTACCTTTTGATAGAGGAGGACGTCCGAGGCCTGGATTCTTTTGAGACCCAGGATACCGACCACGCCGACCAGGGCGGCGATCAGGGACACTCCCAGAAAGGATATGAGGAGCTTGGTGCGAAGGCGCATACAGACTTCCTAGTGATGATCAGGCAATGAAAGGCCCTTAGGGGTCGTTCTTTATTGTTTACTTGGACTTTAAGCTACGGATATTTCCGAGTATTTGTGTAATATATCCATTTTCTATTCTTTGGCAAAGCAAAATGGCTCGAGGCCTGGTCGGCTGGCAAATCCCCCCCCTCCTGTGGTATCGTGGATGGAATGCCAATCCTCGACACCATAGATTCCCCCGATGACCTCCGCCTCCTCGACCATGGGGGCCTCCTGGCCCTGGCCGGCGAGATCAGGCAGAGGATCGTCGACACGGTGAGCCGGAACGGCGGCCACCTGGCCTCCAACCTGGGCGTGGTCGAGCTCACCCTGGCCCTCCACCGGGTCTTCGAGACCCCCAAGGACACGATTGTCTGGGATGTAGGCCACCAGTGCTATGCCCACAAGCTCATCACCGGCCGCCGGGACGCCTTTTCCACCCTGAGGCGCTCGGGCGGCCTCTCGGGCTTTCCCAAGGCGAGCGAGAGCCCCCATGACAGCTTCGACACCGGCCACGCCTCGACCTCGATATCCTCGGCCCTGGGCCTCCTCGCGGCCCAGGCCAGGCTGGGCATTCCAGGCAAGGTGATCGCCGTGATCGGCGACGGGGCCCTGACCGGGGGCCTAGCCCTGGAGGGCCTCTCCCACGCTGGCCAGCTGGGCCTTCCCCTGGTGGTGGTCCTCAACGACAACAAGATGTCCATCTCCCCCAACGTGGGAGCCATAAGCCGCTATCTCTCCCGCCTCTCCGCGACCGTGCGCTACCAGAAGGTCCGCTCCCGGATCGACGGCATCGTGCGCTCCCTGCCCCTGGTGGGCAAATGGGCCTATCCCCTCATGCAGAGCGGCAAGCGGGCCGTCAAGGGCCTTCTTTTCAAGGAAACCCTCTTTTCCGACCTGGGCTTTGAGTATGTTGGCCCCATAGACGGCCACAACATGGCCGCGATGATCCAGGTCTTCCGGGAGGTGAAGGCCCTGGACAGGCCCGTGGTGATCCACGTGATCACCCGCAAGGGCAAGGGCTACGAGCTGGCCGAGGAGGATCCCTCCCGCTTCCACGGGGTCTCCCCCATGAAGGTCCAGGACGGCAAGGTCGAGACCCGCCCGGTGGTGAGCTTTACCGAGGCCTTCGCGAGCTCCCTGATCGCCCAGGGCCTGGCCGATCCCCGCGTAGTAGGGGTGACCGCCGCCATGGCCAAGGGCACGGGACTCGAGGAGTTCCGGGCCGCCTGCCCCGGCCGGGTCTACGATGTGGGCATCGCCGAGGAGCACGCGGTCACCTTTGCCGCGGGCCTCGCCGCCGGGGGCCTCAAGCCCGTGGTGGCCATCTACTCGACCTTTATCCAAAGGGCCATCGACCAGGTCTTCCACGACGCCGTCCTCCAGGGCCGCTCCCTGGTGATAGCCCTGGACCGGGCCGGGGCCGTGGGCGAGGACGGGGAGACCCACCAGGGCCTCTACGACATAGCCCTCCTCCGCTCTTTTCCGGGCCTCCGGATCCTGGCCCCCGCCAGCGCCGTCGACCTGGGCCTGGCCCTGGGCTATGCCCTTGCCCAGGAGGCCACCGTGGTGATCCGCTATCCCAAGGCCCGCTGTCCCCGGGAAGAGGATGCCTATGCCGAGGCCTGGAAGCCCGGCCGGGGCTCCTTTGTGCGCCGCTCCGGGGCGGATACCCTCATTGTGGCCATGGGCGGCCTCGTGGCCCCTGCGGTCGAGGCCAGCGATCTCCTCCTCCGGGAGGGCCGGGCCACGGATGTCTACAACCTCCGCTTTGTGGCCCCCCTGGACGAGGAGGCCTTCCTGGAGGTCGCCGCGGGCTACCGCCGTGTCCTCTTCCTCGAGGAGGGCTGCCAGGCCGGCGGCCTTGGGGAGTCCCTGGCCGGGCTTCTCGCCCGCCGCCTGCCCCGCCTTGCCTTTACGCCCCTGGGCTTTCCCGCCGAGCCCTTCCCCCAGGCCTCCCGGGAGGAGCTCCTGGACAAGGCGGGCTTTTCGGTGGCGGGCATCGCGGAGCGCGTCCGCCTCGCCGTCGAGGAGGATGGCCGCATCTACCTCTTCGGCGCCGTCTCGGGCAAGGCCTAGGGCCATGGCCAGCCTCCTCCTTCCCGGCGGCCGGGCCCTTGCTCTCGAGCCCTTTTGCGTCATGGCCATCGTCAATGTCACCCCCGACTCCTTCTATGCCCCCAGCCGCAGGCGGGCCCTCGATGAGGCCCTCGCCGCCAGTCTCGCGGCGGTGGCCGCCGGGGCGGCCGTGATCGACCTGGGGGGGGAGTCCACCCGCCCCGGGGCCGAGTATGTGGGCCTCGAGGAGGAGCTCGAGCGGGTCATACCGGCGGTGGAGGCCCTGCGCCGGGAATCGGCTATCCCCATCTCCGTGGACACCCGCAAGGCCGAGGTGGCCCGGCTGGCCCTGGCCGCGGGGGCCGACCTGGTCAACGATGTCTCGGCCCTGGGCGACCCGGCCATGGCCGGAGTAGCCGCCGCGGCCGGGGCCGGCCTCGTGCTGATGCACATGAAGGGCCAGCCCACGACGATGCAGGATGCCCCGAGCTACGACGATTGCCCCGCCGAGGTCAGGGACTTCCTGGCCGCCGCCGCAAGCCGGGCTCTGTCCGCCGGGGTCGCGCCGGCCTCGATAGCCCTGGATCCGGGGATTGGCTTCGGGAAAAGGCTGGAGGACAACCTGGCCCTCCTTTCCCGGCTCGACGTGGTCGCCGCTTTGGGCTATCCTCTCCTCGTCGGCCTCTCCCGCAAGTCCTTTGTCGGCGCCCTCACGGGCCGGCCCCCGGAGGGCCGCCTGGCCGGGAGCCTGGGCGCGGCCTGCGCGGCCCACGCCCGGGGCGGCCGGATCTTCAGGGTCCATGACGTGGCCGAGACCCGGGACGCCCTAGCCCTCTATGTCGCCAGCCTCTCGGGCCACCCAGGCCTCGAGACTGGAAGGAAGGACGGATAAAGCCCATGGGATCAACGATAGGCGGGGGCTTCCTCGCCAACTTCGCCCTGCCTGCCCTCGATGTAATCCTCCTGGCCTTCCTCCTCTACAAGAGCTGGCAGATCCTCGTGAAGACCCAGGCGGTCTCCCTCATCAAAGGCGCCCTCCTTTTAGCGGGCCTCTACGCGGTGGCCCTCTTCCTCCAGCTCACCACGGTGTCCTGGATCCTCAACGCCATAGCCCCGGGCCTCTTTATCGCGATAGCCATCGTCTTCCAGCCCGAGCTCCGGAAGATCTTCATGCGCCTGGGCCAGGGCTCGATCTTCCGGGGGGCGGCCCGGCCCCGGGTGGGCCAGATCGAGGTCGTGATCTCGGCGGCCGAGACCCTCTCGGGCCTGCGCCGGGGGGCCCTGATCGTCTTCTCCCGCAATGTGGGCCTCAAGAACATCATCGACACGGGCACGAGGCTCGACAGCCTCGTCTCTTCGAGCATAATTGGTACGATATTCCAGTTTGACACCCCCCTTCATGACGGGGCCCTGATCATCCAGGAGGGCCGGATAGCCGCCGCGGGCTGCTTCCTCCCCCTCTCGGAGCAGCAGGACATCAGGAAGAGCTTTGGCACCCGCCACCGGGCCGCCCTGGGCCTCTCCGAGGAGTCCGACGCCGTGGTCCTCGTGGTCTCCGAGGAGACCGGGGCCCTTTCCCTGGCCTATGACTCCAAGCTCTATTACGGCCTCTCCGCCGAGCAGGTGAGACGCCGCCTTGGGGAGCTCCTGGACTTCCCCGAGGGCAGCCAGACCGCCGAGGAGGAAGCCCATGAAAACTAAGGGATTCTGGGCCCGCCTGGTCTCCGACTGGCCCGCCAAGGTCCTCTCGGTGGCGGCGGCCCTCCTGATCTTCTTCTTCTACCGCCTCAACCGCCTGGACGAGCGCTACCTCTCGGTCCCCCTCCAGGTGACGAGCAACGACGAGTATGTCCCCGCCAGCCAATACCCCCGCTCGGTCCGCCTGGCGCTCAAGGGCGAGTCCAACGACCTCTTCCGGATCCAGGAGTCGGATATCGCGGCCTCGGTCGACCTCTCGGGCGTCAAGGCCGTGGGCCTGGCCCGGGCCGTGGTCAGCATCGAGAAGAAGGCCGGGGCCCTGGGCATCGACCCCCTGCAGATCAGCCCCGAGCCGGCGGAGATCACGGTCACCATGGAGAGGAGGTCCTCCCGGGTCGTGCCCGTCACCCCGGCCTTCCGGGGCTACCTCGAGCCCGGCTATAACCTCAAGGCCTTTGACATCTCCCCCGGGGAGGTGGAGATCGTGGGTCCCGAGAGCGCCATCTCCCGCCTCTCGGACATGACCACCGAGCCCATCGAGCTCACGGGCAAGATGTCCGACTTTGCCGTCAAGGCGCGCATTGTCCACTCCAATGCCCTCATCCAGGTTTCCGGCTCCGATGTGGTCCAGTTCCGGGGCACGGTCGCCAAGTCCGTGGCGGCCAAGTCCTTTGTGGCCATGCCCATCCAGGTCGAGGGCCTCCAGGCCGACCTGGTCCTCGAGGCCCCCCTGCCCACGGCGAGGATCAACGTCAAGTCGGCGAGCGCCGACGTCCATGCGATCAGCCTCCCCCCCCAGGCCGTGGCCGTGGACTTCTCGGGCATCCACAAGCCCGGCTCCTATACCCTTCCCATCGTGGTCGTCCTTCCCGAGAGCCTGACTCTGGAGTCTCTCGAGCCCGCCTCGGTCACCGTGCGGATCCTGTCCAGGCTTGGAGGCGTCCAATGATCGTGGGCCTTGGAGTCGATATCGTCCACGTCTCCCGGATCAGGCATTGGCTGGCCAACCCGGGCCTTGTGGAGCGCTTTTTCCACCCCGACGAGATAGCCGCGGTCCGGGGCAAGGGCAATAGCGCCGCGCTCTCCTTGGCCGCCCGCTTCGCCGCCAAGGAGGCCCTTGGCAAGGCCCTGGGCTCGGGCCTGGCGGGGATGAAGCTCAAGGAGATCCAGGTTATCAACAATTTCAATGGAAAACCGGATATACTCCTCTATGGGGACGCCCTCCGCCGCCTCGAGGCCACCGGGGGGAAGAAGGTCCACCTCTCGCTCACCCATGAGAGCGAGAATGCCGTCGCCGTCGTTGTGATCGAGGACTAAAAAGCCATGGTACGCTATGCCCAGAAGCCGGAAAAGGACGACAAGGAGAAGAAGGTCACCTTCACCGCGAAGGAGGCCATCCACTGCCCGGTCTGCGAGGCTGATTTCCACCGGGAGGAGCTTTTTTCCGGCCGCCTGAACGCCGGCGACCTGACGGACGAGCTCCATCGCCTCTACATACCCATGGCCGCCTACGGGGAGATCCACCCCCTGGTCTATGACCTCACGGTCTGCCCCTCCTGCTGGTTCGCGGCCTTCAAGCATGACTTCTCCGAGCTGCCCCCGGCCTCGGTCAACGCCCTCCAGGCGGGGATCGCCTCCCGGGTCGAGTCCGCCCAACGCATCTTTGACTCGGTCGACTTCAACACCCCCCGGGACCTGGCCGCCGGGGCCGCGAGCTATTACCTGGCCATGATCTCCTACGAGGGCTATACCAAGGACTTCGCTCCCACCTTTAAGCAGGGCCTGTGCGCCCTGAGGGCCGCCTGGCTCTGCAACGAGCTTGAGGAGAGGCAGCCCGGGGAGAATTTCGCCTATGTCGCCGGCCTCTTTTACCGCAAGGCCCGCTTCCTCTACCGCCTGGCCGTGGAGCTGGAGCAGAAGGGGACCGAGCGCCTGTCCATGGTCAAGTGGCTGGGGCCGGACACGGACAAGAGCTATGGCTTCGAGGGCGTCCTGTATGTATCGAGCATCCTAGAGCTCAAGTATGGCCCCAAGTCCAAGCCCGAGCTCAGGGTCAACGCCCTCCTGGACGGCAAGCGGGCCATAGCCAAGATGTTCGGCCTCGGGAAGTCCACCCGCAACAAGCCCGGCCCCCTCCTGGACAAGGCCCGGGACCTCTACGAGCTGCTCAAGGACGAGCTCCAGCAGGACGACGAAGAGACTGATGACTGAGAGGAATATCCGCCTCACCCTTTCCTATGACGGGACGGACTTCTGTGGCTGGCAGAGGCAGAAGGGGGAGCGCTCGGCCCAGGAGGAGCTTGAGAAGGCCCTCTCCAAGATGCACGGCCATCCCATCCTCACCGTGGCCGCCGGCCGGACCGACACCGGGGTCCATGCCCGGGGCCAGGTGGCCAACTTCTACACCGACATAGCCTCGATCCCCGCCGAGCGCTTTCTCCCGGCCCTGAACAAGCTCCTCCCCCGGGACATCCGCATCCTCGCCGCCAGCGACGCCGACCATGACTTCCACTCCCGCTACGACGCGAGGCTGCGGCGTTACCGCTACTTTACCCTCTGCGGCTCCCAGGCCGATCCGGTCCGCCTCCGCTATGCCCACTTTATCCACCGCCGCCCGGACATCCAGGTCCTCAACGCCATGGCCTCCCGGATGCTCGGGGAAACCGACTTCACGGCCCTTTCCTCGGCGAGGGACGAGAGCCTGTCCCGCTTCCGATTTGTGGAGGCGGCCTCCTTCCGCTGGGAAGGCGAGCATCTCGTGTTTGAGATAGCGGCTAACGCCTTCCTTCTCAGGATGGTGAGGTCGATCATGGGCTCCCTCCTCTGGTTCGAGGCCGAGGGCCGGAGCCCCGGTGACTTCGCGGCCCTTCTCGCCTCCCGGGACAGGAAGGCCGCCGGCCCCACGGCCCCGGCCCGGGGGCTTTTTCTCTGGAACGTCGAATACTATCCCGAGCCGACGCGCAAGGGCCGGGGGGCCTATTGGACCGCCGGCCC
>JAKPBN010000501.1 GCA_029778945.1 Spirochaetota bacterium | reverse complement strand
GAAACCGGCCATGCCTGACTCCTTCCTGGACGGCCCCCGGGCCGTCCGATTGACATAGATGCGTGTGGCCCAAGCGGTCCTTGACCGACCAGGCCTAGCTTAGCGTTATACGACTTCGTATTCAGTGCCGGCCAGGAGGGCGATGGCGCTCTCCCGGTCGGTCACGAGTCCGTGGATCACGCCCCCGGCCATGGCGCCCCGCATGGCGCCGATCTTGGAGGGCCCAAAGGCCATGGCCACCACGAGGGGAAGGCTCCGGATGGCCTCCCACTCGAGGGACACGGCCCTGTCCTCAAAGGACATGGGGATATGCCGGCCCTGGCCGTCGAAGTATCGCATGAGAATGTCCCCCACGGCGCCCCTCGACTTGATCTCCGCGAGGTTCTCGTCGTTGACATAGCCCGTGCGCACGATGGAGGCGTTCTCGTCGACCCCTCCCAGGCCCACCAGGGCCAGGTCGACCTTGGCCCCGTTTTCAAAGGCCAGGACCACCGAGCGTTCCCGCATCATAAAGGCCTTGGCCTCGGCGGTCGCGGCCAGGATAGGGGCGGGGATGGTCTCCAGGCGGGCCCCGAGCTTTTCCGCGAGGCGCCAGGACACCCCAAAGGGGGTCCCGGGCTCGAGGTAGGCCCCGGCGAGCTCGGTCACGCAGAGGGGGGGACGGGCAGGGCGCTTGATATAGGGGACGATGGAGGAGACGGTCCGGCTCCAGGCGGCCCCCAGGCGCTTGCCCGGCCCGCCGTAGTAGGCTACGAGCTCGGCCCCCGCCCGGCCCAGGCTGTCCAGGGTCGCCTCGTCCGAGCCCGTGGGCACCACCCTGACTACCCGCATGCCCCAGGCCTTCTCTATGCGCCGCCCCAGGTCGAAGAGCTCGGGCAGGGGGCGGCGGACCGAGACCTGGACAAAGCCCAGGTCCCGCGCGCGCTTCAGGACCCGGGAGACCGCGACCCGGGAGAGGCCAAGCTTTCCCGCCACCTCCTCCTGGGTCAGGTCCTCGAGGTAATAGAGGTTAGCCGCCGTGACCACCAGGTCGTCCGAGTATTCGCCCATATCCCGCCAGCCTGGCTACATTCCCTCAAGGAGGGAGACAAAGTAGCGGCAGTTATCCGTGAGGTCGGGGCCCCTCCGGTGGAGGCCCCCGCCGATCAGGACCAGGAAGTCCCGGCCATAGACCTCGAGCATGTCCTTGGCCCGGTCCGTGGTCATCCCGCCCCCGGGGGCTGGGAAGGAGGTCTTTAAGCCCCCGAGGGGGGCCGCGGTGGCCGCGGCGATGGAGGCGCACTCTTCCCGGGAAAAGGAAAAGCGCCCGCCCCAGTTGGGGTAGACCGAGGAGTCGGCCCCGGCCAGGCGGGTCAGGGTCCCGTAGAGGGCTCCATGGGAAAAGCCTGAGTCAGGGCTGGTCACATAGGAGCCCCCAAAGGCCGGATGGGCCATCACGGGGAGGCCTATGCCGTCGTCCTCGGCTATCAGCCTCATGGTGTCGAGGCCCACGAGGGAGGGGCAGACGAGGATGCCCCCGGCACCGGCCTGGGCTGCCGCCCTGGCCCGGGACAGGACCTGGTCGGCCGGGCCTGTCACATTGGGATAATAGGAGCAATTGTTGCCACTTTCCCGGTTGGCCCTGGCCACGGCGGCGGCGCAGAGCTCGAGGCGCTCCTCGAAGGGGGCAAAGACCTGGTTGGAGAGGCCATGGTCGTCCTTGATCATGTCGATCCCGCCCAGGGCAAAACGGTAGGCCTGGTCAGCCAGGTCCCGGGCCGGGAGGCCCATGGGCTTGAGGGCCGAGCAGATGAGGGGGCGGTCCTGGACGCCCTGGCGGGCCCTTAGGCCCTCCCGGCCAAAGCGGGGACCCTTGAGGCCCGCGAGCATCGAAGCCGGCAGGTCAAAGCCCTCGACCCTGACCCCGGGCTTGATGCTTATGTTGCCAAAGAGGACATTGCAGAACTGGACGAGGTCGAGGCGGCCCCCGGGGGCCAGGCAGGTCTCCGCGGCATAGGAGACGGAGAGGAGCCAGTGCCCAGGGCCCGTGGCGCCAGGCCCTCCGGCCGCGAGGCCTTCCACCCGGCCGACGATGGAGTCGGGGATGGCCCCCGGAGGGAGGAGGTCGCCGGGAAATTCCACGGTCTGCTCGAGGCAGAGCTCCCGGGCGGCCGCCAGGGCCTCGGCCTCGGTGGCCGCGCCTTCCGGGCCGCCCCGGAGCCGGTAGCGGACGAGGAAGCGCTCCCCCGAGACCTGGGCCGCCAGGCCGGGCGGGTTCTGGACGGTGAGGGCCATGCCTAGAGGGCCTCGGCCTTGGCCAGGCTGTGGACAGCCTCGATGCGCACGGCCTGGAGATCCTCCTCCCGGATTCCGAGGGCCTGGCCGCTCAGGGCCTCGACCTCGGCCACGAGGGCCAGGGCGTCCAGGCCATACTTCCTCATGAGGTAGGGCTTTGAGCCCCCATGGGCAAAGCTGTCCTTGAGGCCGATGCGGCGCAGGCGCTTGCCTATGCCGTTCTCCGCCATCACCTCGGCGACCTCAGACCCGAGGCCCCCGATGATCGAGTGGTTTTCCATCGTGATGACCCCGTACTTGGGCCGCCCGAGGGACTCGAGGACCTGGGGGTCGTTGAAGGGCTTGTGGGTGGAGACGTGGAGGTGGCGGACCCCCATGCCCCGGGCCTTAAGCGCGGCGGTGGCGCGCATCGCCTCCTCCGTGCAGATGCCCGAGGAGATCAGGGTCAGGTCGTCCCCGTCCGAGAGGAGCCGGGCCCGGCCCAGGGCAAAGGGCTCCGAGGCCTTGAAGAGGCGGGGGACCTCGCCCCGGAGCATGCGGATGTAGACAGGGCCCTTGGTGTCCCGCACGGGGTCGAGGATGGTCGCCATCTCCGTGGCGTCCCCGGTCTCGATAACCGTCATATTTGGTATGGATCGCATGACGGCCACGTCCTCGATGGCCTGGTGGGTCGCCCCGCCGGGGGTCGTGACGCCAGGGAGGAAGCCAAAGAACTTGACCGGGAGGTTGGAGTAGGCCACGGAGGAGACGATCTGGTTGAGGGACTGGCGGTAGATGAAGACCGCGAAGGTGTGGATGAGGGGGATGTAGCCCTCCCTCGCGAGCCCCGCGGCGAAGCTCACCATGTTCTGCTCGGCGATCCCAAGGGAGAAAAAGCGGTCGGGGTAGGCGGCGGCGAATTCGGCTATCTCGCAGGAGCCCGTGAGGTCGGCCGAGAGGACGACGACCTCGGGCTTGTCCTTGGCCCAGGCGACGAGGTTGTTGGCGTGTACCTTGCTCTGGATTTCCATCCCTTTACTCCTTGGCCGCGGGGACCATCGTGGTCTCAAAGTAGCTCCGGTAGCCGGCCCTCTCGGCCTCGGAGACAAAGCGCAGGTAGTGGAGCTTGGGCGCCCGGTCCTCGAGGATGGGGACTCCCCTGCAGGGGTCGGTGCGGCAGATGACCACGAGGGGCTTGCCGTCGGCCTTGGCCGCCGAGGCCGCGTCTATGGCCTCGGGGTCGTGGCCGCTGATGTCCAGGGCCCGGGCCCCAAAGGCCTCAAAGCGCCGGGCCAGGGGCTCGAGGGCCATCACAGTCTCGACCTTGCCGTCGCACTGCTGGCCATTGGCGTCTATGTAGACCGCCAGGTTGTCGAGGCCGTAGTGGGAGGCGGCCTGGATGGCCTCCCAGGTCTGGCCCTCCTGGCACTCCCCGTCGGAGAGGAAGACCCAGACCCGGCCGGTCTCTCCCCGGCGCTTGCGAGCCAGGGCAATGCCCGCTGCCTGGGAGAGGGTCTGGGCCAGGGAGCCCCCCATCATGGCAAAGCCCGGGGAATGCTCGGCGCCGATCATCTCCACGGTGCCCCCGTCCTTGTTGAACTGGCCGAGGCCCTCGGGGGCCAGGCGGCCGGCCTCTATCAGGGCGGCGTAGAGGACTAGGGCGTAGTGGGCGGGGCTGAGGTAAAAGCGGTCAAGGTCGGCCCCATGGGCTCCGTTATAGGACTCCCCGGTAAAACCCTCGGGGTTCGAGGCCGAGGGCACCCCCGGGAAGGGAGGGGGGACCAGGGGGCCCACACTCGGGCCAAGCTTCATAGTGCGCAGGTAGAGGGTGGAAAGGATCTCTGCGGCCGAGCAGGCCTGGCTGAGGTAGCCGCCATTGTTTAGCAGGGTATGTTCCATGACCCGGAGCCTGATGCCAGCGGCGGACTTTTCCACCGCCTCAAGCCAGGCAGGCCGGGTCGAGGATCTATCGTGGGCCATGTATTCCTCCAAGGTTGGCTCATTATACGGAAGGACCCAGGGACTGTCAAATTGCTCGGTGGTGTACAATTGTTCAGGTTTGCGCAAGCCAAGGGCCATATTAGCGGCCCATTAGAGCTAGTTGTCCAGGGCGACCCTGCGCGCGGCCAGCTCGAGGCCCCGGCGGAGGAGCTCCGCGCTGACAGGCTTGGTGAGGAGACAGGCGGGATCGAGGCTCTTCGCCCGGCCCATCCGCTCAGGGTCGTCATAGCCGGTGATAAAGACAATGCTGGTCTTGGAGGCCTCCTGCATGAGGGCCGCGGCCTCGATCCCATCCAGCCTGCCCGGCAGGCCTATATCCATGCAGACGATGCTGGGATGCTCCCGGGAAAAGTAAAGGACCGCGTCTTCCCCATTCGCGGCTATGCCGCAGGACTCGTAGCCAAAGGAATCGATGAGACGGCTCTCCACGAGGGCCGTGATAGCCTCATCCTCGACCACGAGGACCTTGAGTTTCCTAGTCTCAAATCCTTCTGTCATAAGCGCATTCTCCTGTTTTTATAGATATGGTGGTGCCTGATTCCCCGGCCTTGATGGCGATGTCCCCGTCGAGCTGGTAGCGGGCCACGGCCCGGACAAAATCCAGTTCCCCCGCAAGCTCCTCCCCGGGGAGCCAGGAGGCCTGGTAGGTGAGGGTACAGCCCTCATCCTCCTGGGGCCAGAGGCCGAGGGCCACATGGCCTCCTCCTCCGGGAAGGCCCTCCCGCATGAGGGCATCCACCTCGGCGGCGAGGATGGCCAGAGGGGCGGCCATGTCGTAGAGGAGGTGGAAATTGCCGGCCCGGGTCTCGTACTCGACCCCGCCCTTGGGGTCAAAATAGGCCGCCAGGCCGGAGACAAGGCCCTGGGCCGCCAGGGCCGAGGGATCATCCCCCCGGACGAGGCTGTCGTGGACAAGGGCCAGGACTCCGACCCTGTCCCGGAGGCTCGCTCCCCCGCCCCGGGGCATGCCCTCGAGGTCCACCAGGGAGAGGACGAGCTGGAGGGAATTGCGGGTCCTGTGGTTAAGTTCTCCCAGGAGCCTTTCCTTGGCGTCCAAGGCGGTGGCCAGGCCTGCCTCGGCCCGGGTTCTCTCGTAGATCAGGCCGTCGATATGGGAGGCAAAGCTCCGGGACACCCCCAGGACCGCCAGGGCCGAGAAAAAGAGAAAGGCCGCAAAGAAGACCACCGAGAGGAAGGGCAGGCCTGGCGCCAGGCCGGAGCCAAGGCCCAGGAAGGCGCTCACCCCAAGGGAGATCAGGGCGGTCAGGGGAAGGACGGCCCGCAGCATCCTGGCCTCGATAGCGGGA